>NZ_RKHR01000011.1 GCF_003752585.1 Sinobacterium caligoides | reverse complement strand
GGCTGGCGGAATAGCAAGGGAGTTTAGTCTATGTACTCGAAGACTTGTACGATGCGTTGCGCGCCGTAAGTATTAGCTATCGCGTCGACGCTGGTCTTTGCTTCGGCTCTTGTTAGTAAGCCCAGCATATAGATTACACCATTTTCAGTAAGAATTTTTATGCGACCTGAAGGTACGCCTTCTGTCGCTAATAGCTTGCTTTTGGCTTTGGTTGTGATCCAGCTATCGTTACTTCTTGCTGGTAGTGAAATTGGCCCGGCAATAGTCAGCTCATTGTAGACTGTGCGAACTTTTCTTAGCCTTTTCACTGTCGCTTCGGCGGTGCTCTTCATTTCTGCGTTTGGTACTTGGCCAACAAGCAAAATAATGCCGTTGTAGCTGGTGACAGTAAAGTTCGCCTCTGCTTTGCCTGCAAAGGCTTTATCGATGTTAACGGTTGCGGTTGTCTCGATACTTTGGTCATCGATAATACTGCCCCATGTGCGTGAGCCGTGGTCTTCTTGGATGGGGGAGTCTGTACTCACTGCAATAATACTGCTGCAGCCGCTCACTGCTAACAGCATGGCTAAGCCAGCGATGGTCCGATTAACTTTTTTCATTACGCTTCACTTTCCTCGCAGCCAAATAGGAAACCGTCAATTAACTCGCAAATACAATGGAGGATCAGTAGTTCACCTTCTATGATTCTTGGTAGATTATCACTGGGGATGCAGAGCTCGATATCATCTTGATCGAGGAGCGTGATGGCATCGCCCTCGTCAGCACCGCTGATAAAGATAACGCAAAGCTCTCTGTCGTGAGCGGCGCGGACTGCTTGCACCAAGCTTCCAGCGTTACTGTTTGTGGCGAAGATAAGTAAGATGTCTCCGCAGTGAGCCAGTGCCTTGATCTGCTTTGAAAACACTTCGTTATAGCTGTTGTCGTCTGCGATTCCGGAGAGAACTGCACCGTCGGCATTAAGGTTTAGCGCTGGCAAACTCGGGCGCTCGTGGGCAAAGCGGTTGAGTAGGCTGCTGGTGAATAGTTGTGCTAATGCAGCGCCGGCACCGTTGCCGCAAGCTAAAATTTTTCTGTCATGAAGAAGCGAGTGGACTATCAGCTCCCCAGCGTCTGCGATAGCATCGGCAAGGGGGTCCATAGACATAGAAATCGTTTCTATGTTTTCTGCAAATTGTTCGGCAATATGGTTGCGTATGTCTGGCATTGGCTTGGCTGCCTGTATTAATAGCTTTGTTCAAAGGCATTGATCAACCAATCGAAGGTCAATTCGTTGCTACCTTGCTGGCGACTTACGCTCACTATATCAAAGCGGCAGCTAGCATGGTTAATGAGTTTGTGTGAAAGCAAGAAATAATTGGCGGCTTTGCTTAATTTATCTTGTTTTCTCTTTGTAACGGCATCAAAACCTGAGCCGTAGCTACTGTGTTTTCGGTATTTTACCTCAATGAAAATTATCGTGTGCTTCTTGTCACTCATAATTAAGTCGATTTCACCACAGGGCACACTAAAGTTGCGTTCGATCAGAACCAGACCTTTTGTACGGAGGTATTGTTCTGCCGCGCCTTCGTATGGGTCTCGGTTACTGGAATGTAGTTCGTCCTTGAACATCGTGAATTTTCTAGAGGTCAGTATTTTCAAGCTTGGGTAGCTGTTTGACGTAACCGCGGCGAAAGACTGCCCAGCCCGGTTGTCGAGTTATTTTGCCACCGCTTAGCATCTTTAGAGTGCCGGTCTCACCGTAGATACGGCTCTCTGGTTGTTGCTCTAATAGTTTTATTCGAGGCGCTGTAGAGTATGCGTCTACGCCCAAGGCATACAGGGATTTGCTATAGTTGCCTCCCGCACTAATATAGTTGTTGATTTGCTGTTTAAGCGTCGATGGTTCAATTACCCAAGGTAGCTCGCTAAACATAATGCCATTGAGGTCGCTATCTGCGCTGGGGTTCGGGGTTCCGCTATAGATGTGAGATGTCGCGTAGACGGGAAGATCGTTGGCGTAGTAGAAGTCGAGTAATGGGCGTACTGAGCGCCCCTGCTTGCTCTTGGCGACAACGAAGACGGCGTCTAAGTCTTGCCTTCTATGCGGCTTGCTTTCAACTTTTTCACCTAGTGTACGAGAAATCTCCCGAGCGCGTTTCTCGCTCTGCTCGATGCGCAGTGCTGTTTTTAGGCTTGGGGCCATTGAGCGCTCGTCGCTATAGACAGCCTGTGCTGTAATGATGCCGCCTTGTTGCTGCCATTGTCGACGATACTCTTCTGCAACATGGGTGCCCCAGGTGCTTTGCGGGTAGAA
The DNA here is from genome assembly GCF_003752585.1 of Sinobacterium caligoides. Classification (NCBI taxonomy): domain Bacteria; kingdom Pseudomonadati; phylum Pseudomonadota; class Gammaproteobacteria; order Cellvibrionales; family Spongiibacteraceae; genus Sinobacterium; species Sinobacterium caligoides. Next base: position 72,996 of record NZ_RKHR01000011.1, on the reverse strand, counting down.
CAATAGGACCCGCTTGATACCAGCCATTTTGGCTTGCTGTGTGATTAGAGTAATCTCGTCACTCGTCGACATCGATAGTTGGTAGAATTGCTTCGAGACTGGGGTACTGGTGCTGTAGTTGAGGCTGAGCACAGGGGTGCTGAGCTCTTTGTTCGCAAGTTCCGTCACAGCATCCTTTGTCAGTGGTCCGATAATTAATTGGGCTCCATCGGCAACTGCTTGGTTATAGACCGACTCTATATCGGCAGATTGGCTATCGTATACATTGATAGTGGTGTCGCGTGTATAGGCGGTTTGGTAATGTGCGGCTAAGAAGCCATCTCTAATACTTTCTCCAGCTCTCGTTAACTTTCCACTTAAGGGGACGAGCAAGGCGATATGTTTTGGCCTTTTCATCTCGATTTCTTGTAGCATGCCGAGTCCGCCAGGCAGGGCCTTAGTCGCAGGGTGCTGTGGCCACTGTTGCTGCCACTTCTGTAGCATGCTTAGTTGAGTGTTTAGGCTATTGTTAGTTGTGCGTGCGACTTTCGTCAGGGCAATCCAGCCGGCGAGTTCGCTGCGGTCTTTGGTTATTGAGTCTAGCTCGCTACTCGGGGTTTCTGCTAGAGCTCTCCATATTGCGTTATTATTTGCCTTCAAGGCGTCGTTATTTGCTATTTCTGCAGAGAGCGCGATACGTAACTTAGCGGCAGTGAGGTACTGTCCTTGCAGAGCGTAGCTATTGGCGGTGAGTACTGTATTACGGTTTCTCTCGGCGCTATCAAGCAAGCCTAATAGCTGAATGTTGTTCGCGGATAGCGAGTTCTCTATGACTTTCTCATAGTCTCCGCTATCGAATAGCAGTTCATTGGTAACGAGTAGGTACTGAGCTTGTTGATGCCGGTTGAGTGTGTCTGTTGATAGCGGCTGAATGAGCTGTCGCGCAAGCTCCGGCTGCTGATCGGCGACTAAGATGGCGGCCTCTAGTGATGCCTTGATGGCCGTCGCTTGGTTGCTGCTGCGGCTATCTTTAAGTAGTTGCTCGAGCCTTTGGTCAGGCTGTATCTGAGCTGCTGTGTCGTTGGGAAGTGGGCTTTGGCAGCCTGCTAGTACGAGACATAAAATGCTGTATTGAAGAAAACGGGCGTAATTGATCGTCATAGTTTTGGTATCATAGATGTCTGGTAGGCGAGGATTACTCGCCTCGATTAATACTGCTATTTAGGAAACATCATGGCTGAGCCAACGTTATACATTGTGGCGACCCCCATCGGCAATCTTGAGGACATGGTACCTCGGGCGCTAAACGTACTTCAAACGGTTGATGTTATCGCCGCCGAAGACACGCGCCACAGCAGTCGCCTGATGCAACACTTTAACATAACCACTCCAATGATAGCGTGCCATGATCACAACGAGGGTTTTGTTGCGCAAAAGTTGTTAGATCGTCTGCGTGAAGGGCAGCAGGTTGCGCTAATCAGTGATGCGGGTACGCCGCTGATATCTGATCCAGGTTATCGTGTGGTCAGTTTAGTGCGTGCGGAAGGCTTTCGTGTGGTTCCTGTCCCCGGCGCGTGTGCGATGGTGGCGGCGCTCTCGGCCAGCGGCCTACCTTCTGATCGCTTTTTGTTTGAGGGTTTTTTACCGGCAAAGGAGGTGGCGAGGGGGCAGCGCTTACGTCAGTTGCAGACAGAAACAGCGACGATGATTTTTTATGAGAGCCCACATCGAATTGTGGCGACATTAAACAGTGTTGTCGCGGAGTTTGGCGCTGAAAGGGAGTTAGTTATTGCACGAGAGCTGACCAAAACATTTGAGACGATATGTGCGCTGCCTGCTGCGGCGATGTTGGCGTGGGTTCTTGGTGACGGTAATCAGCAGAAGGGTGAGATCGTACTGCTTGTTCGAGGGGCTGCTAAGCGTGAGCAGTCTGAGGACCTTGACGATGAGGTGCTGCGTATACTTTCGCTGTTGGCAGAAGAGTTGCCGGCTAAGCAGGCCTCGATGCTGGCTGCGAAGATCACAGGTGAAAAGAAGAATAAGCTCTACAAGAGAATTATCGCCGATCAGTAAGGCGCTAGCAGCTTGCTTAGTCTGCGCAATCTCTATATGATTCGCGCCGGAGTCAGCCAGGCAGTCGCTGCCAAGTCGCTAGTCGATTTGGGGGAGGAAAGTCCGGGCTCTATAGGGCAGGGTGCCAGGTAACACCTGGGGGGCGTAAGCCCACGACCAGTGCAGCAGAGAGTAGACCGCCTAAGTCCATTCGTGGAACGGTAAGGGTGAAAGGGTGCGGTAAGAGCGCACCGCACAACTGGTAACAGTTTGTGGCATGGTAAACTCCACCCGGAGCAAGACCAAATAGGCTTCCTGAGGTACGGCCCGTACTGGAAGCGGGTAGGTTGCTTGAGCCTGTGAGCGATTGCAGGCCTAGAGGAATGACTGTCCAAGACAAAACCCGGCTTATCGGCTGGCTCCACCTTTCTTTCTTTCTTGATGTCTTTAGATCTTTTCCTGGTGGTATTCAGGGCTCCTTTAGAGCTTTGGGTTATATGGTGCCAGCGCATTATCGGTAGCTTCTAGTTAAGCCCATGTTTTCTTAATGTTTCGCTATTTGTAATGAACTTCGTCGATTTTTGATCGAAAGCGCAATATTAGTGGTTGTTTAACGCAATATATTTACCGTGGTTGACAAGGTGTTGGCGACGTCCCTATAGTGTGTTTTAGTGGGTAATAGTGGATAATTGTGGGTATCTTGTTCGATACCCCTTTCGGGAATGGTAATAGCTGTGTTTAGAGGCGTGAGTCACATCACAATGGATGCTAAAGGGCGGCTCGCGATGCCGGCTAAGTACCGTGATCGTCTCGAGGAAAGTTGTGCTGGTCACCTGGTTGCGACGATAGACATACAGTCACAGAGTTTAAGTATCTATCCACTACCTGCATGGGAAGTTATTGAGCAAGAAATTCAAGAGCTTCCGTCATTGGATGCGAGAGTAAAGAGGTTTCAACGCTTAATCATAGGTCATGCTAGTGACCTTGAATTGGATGGTAGTGGTCGGGTGTTGATGCCACAACCGCTGCGAGAATACGCCAAGCTTGAAAAGAAATTAGTGTTAGTAGGTCAGGGTAAAAAGCTAGAGTTGTGGAATGAGGCGCTCTGGGCGGTTGAAACCGATAAGTGGTTGCAGCAGGCGCAGGATGAAGAGTCGATTCCCGATGAAATGCTGTCGCTGTCCTTATGAGGAGCTTCATGCACGAAACAGTATTGTTGAACGAGGCCGTAGAGGCGTTGGTTACAGATGAAAGTGGTTGTTATATCGACGGCACCTTCGGGCGCGGGGGGCATACTCGTTTAGTTTTGAGTCGGTTGTCGGAGCAGGCAAAAGTTGTTGGCTTCGATAAGGATCCACAGGCTATAGCTACGGGGCTGGAGTTGGCCGCTGAGGATGCGAGATTTTCTATCGTGCACAACTCTTTTGCTGAACTACAGAATGAAATAGAGCGCCTGGGCTTGAGTGGCAAGGTGAGCGGGATACTGCTTGATTTGGGCGTCTCGTCACCACAGCTAGACCAAGCGGAGAGAGGCTTTAGCTTTATGAAAGACGGCCCTCTCGATATGCGTATGGACACTAGCCGAGGTGTCAGCGCGGCGGAGTGGTTAGCGACCGCCGAGGTCGACGATATCTCCTGGGTGCTACGTGAATATGGCGAGGAGCGTTTTGCTAAGCGCATGGCCCGAGCTATCGTCAGGGAGCGTGAAGAGCAGCCCATACTCACGACAGCACATTTGGCGCGTATCGTCGCCGAGGCTCATCCTGCTTGGGAAAAGCATAAACACCCTGCAACGAAGGCTTTTCAAGCGATTAGAATTTATATCAATAATGAGTTAGAAGACCTAAAAAATGTTTTGGAGCAGGCAATAGAGGTGCTTGCTATTAATGGCCGTCTGGTTGTTATTAGCTTTCACTCATTGGAAGATCGAATGGTTAAGCGCTTTATTCGCGATAGGGAAAAAGGGCCTGTTGTCCCACGTCATATCCCTATAACGCAGGATCAAATGGAGCCACCAATTAAGGCGGTAGGTAAGGCTGTTAAGGCCAGCCGCGATGAGGTGGAGAATAATATTCGTTCGCGTAGTGCGATTATGCGAACTGCGGTAAAGCTGAAGTAGTGCTGAGATGTTGAATAGAGGTGAGACAGAAGGTTTTTTGATAACTCGCACAGCGAAGGCAGGCTTGTTGGCGCTGTTGTTGTTATTGAACATGGTTTCTGCATTGGCTGTTATTTATAGCACGCATTGGAATAGGCAGTTGTTCGGTGAGCTGCAAAAGCTTGATGAGAAGGCGGTTTATATTGAAGCAGAGTGGGGAAGGTTGTTGTTAGAGAATAGCAGCTTGGGGGCTTATTCGCGGATTGAATCGATAGCTCACGAGAAGCTCGGGATGAGAGAGCCCGCGGTTAATCAAACGATATTGGTGAATCAGTGAGTACGGAACATCAAGCTCATAGGTGGCGTTTTCATGTGGTGTGGGTAGGGCTGCTAGGTCTTGCTGTGCTGCTGATCATGCGCTTAATGAGTTTGCAGGTGCTTGAGAGCGACCGTGGGCAAGACTTTCTTCGTCAGCAAGGAGATCGCCGGGCAATACGCACTGAGAAAATTGTCGCTCACAGAGGAATGATTGCCGACCGTAATGGTGAGCCGCTGGCTATTAGCACACCGGTTGTTTCGGTATGGGCTAATCCGACAATATTGAGTCAGCATTTAGAGCGTAATGGCGAGCTGGCGAAGCAGCTCGGCATCAATGCTGGAAAGTTGCGCAGTAAGATTCAGCGCGTAGCTAAGCGTAAGTTTATTTATTTGAAGAGACGATTGACGCCGCCTGCGGCTGACAAGGTGAGGGCGCTGAAAATCCCTGGGGTTTATTTTCAACAGGAATATAAGCGTTACTATCCTGCAGCAGAGGTTGCCGCACATATTGTTGGCTTTACTAATATCGATGACCGAGGGCAGGAAGGTTTAGAGCTAACCTATGATCGTTACCTGAAAGGTATTCCAGGCAAGAAGCGCATACTGAAAGATTTGCACGGCAATTTGATTCGAGAGCTAGATCAGATAGAGCAGGCGAAGTCAGGTAAGGACCTGTATTTGAGTATCGACCTACGTATTCAGTACATCGCCTATAAAGCACTAAAAAAAGCCATCAAGCTACATCATGCCAGCTCGGGTTCAGTTGTCGTTCTTGATAGTCGCAGCGGCGAAGTTTTGGCGGCGGCAAATCAGCCCTCATTCAACCCGAATAATCGTCGCCATTTAGATCCAGCAGCGTTAAGAAATCGAGTTATTACCGATGTCTTCGAGCCGGGCTCTACGGTGAAGCCGTTGACGATGATAGCAGCGCTAGAGAGCGGCGAATATACGCCACAGACAATGATTGATACCAACCCAGGCTCCATTAAGGTTGATCGTAAGGTGCTACTGGACCCAGTTAACTATGGAAATATTAGCCTGACTAAAGTGATCAAGAAATCGAGCCAGGTTGGAACTACTAAAGTTGCCCTATCGTTGGAGCCCGAGGTTGTTCGTAACGCATTCTATCGTGCTGGCTTAGGGCAGGCGACAGGAACAGGCTTTCCTGGTGAGGGGGTCGGTGTGTTGCCTAATCGTCGGCGCTGGAGCGATATCGAACGAGCCACCTTCGCCTTCGGCTATGGTTTGTCGGTGACGCCATTGCAGCTGGCTCAGTCCTATACGGTATTTGCCAATCATGGTTATAAAAAACCGGTCAGTTTGGTGCGCCGTGAGGCACCACCGGAGTTTACGGAACAGGTGACAAGCGCGAAAATTGCCGATGAGATCCTGGCGATGATGGCGACGGTGACGGAGCGTGGCGGCACGGGGACTCGAGCTGCCATTAAGGGCTATAACGTCGCAGGGAAGTCCGGAACAGCGCATAAGGCTGACCGAGGTGGTTATAGTGAAAACGAATATACGGCGATTTTTGCCGGTATCGCGCCGGTTGATGATCCGCGCCTTATTATTGTGGTCGTCGTTAACGACCCGAAGGCAGGGCAGCATTATGGCGGTCAAGTGAGTGCACCGGTATTTGCCGAGGTTGCTGCGGCAACTTTGGCTGCAATGGGGGCGCCGCCAGATCGATTACAAGATTTTGAAGCACCAGCAAAAATTGCGGGGAGTAAACATTGATCGTTAACACAGTCAGCTTGTCGGAGCTGTTGGTCGACATTGTCGCGCCACAGCCTCTCGAGCAATTAGAGGCTGTTAAGCCGTTGCGGGTGACGGGGCTATGTCTTGACAGTCGCCGTGTGAATCCTAACGACCTTTTTGTGGCGATACCCGGCGCTGATGTCGACGGTAGAGACTATCTTGTGCAGGCTGAAGCATCGGGAGCCTCTGCCGTGTTAGTCGACTCCTCGGGGGCCTTCAAGATACCTAAAGAGCTTCGTATACCGGCGTTTTATGTCGGTGACCTTTCCAGTAAAGTTTTAACGATCGCAGCAAGATTTTATGCGCAACCTTTCAGCGCGTTGCGGGTGGTCGGTGTGACTGGGACTAATGGTAAGACTTCTTGTAGCCAGCTTATAGCACAACTTTATACCTTGCTTGATTGTCGCTGCGGTGTATTAGGTACGGCAGGTTGGGGCATTGGCGAAGCAATTAACGAGTCGACACATACAACCCCCGATCCAATTGGTTTACAGGCTATCGCTGCAGAGCTTGTCGCGGATGGAGCGCATCGTTTGTCGATGGAAGTTTCTTCCCACGCGCTGGATCAGGGGCGTGTCGATGGCATCGATTTTGAAACGGCAGTGTTTACCAATCTGAGCCGAGATCATCTCGATTATCATGGTGATATGGCGAGTTATGCTGCGGCGAAACGACGCTTGTTTCTCGGTCGGCAATTACGTAATGCCGTGATTAATATTGATGATGATGAGGGGCGAAAGCTGGTCGGTCATATGGCGGAGGGTGTTACCGTGTTGACCTACTCGTTGTTTGATCAGTCGGCAGACCTCTACGTTACGGCGCTTAATTATTCCTCTCGTGGTGTTGATGGCGTTATCCACTATCGAAATGAAGATTATCGATTTAGCTCGCCACTATTGGGTGAGTTTAATGTTAGTAACTTGCTTGCCGCCGCCGGGGCTCTGCTGACCGATGGCATAACGCTGGCAGTGTTGGTGCCATTGTTTGCACAGTTGAAGCCTGCTCGAGGTCGCTTGCAGGTAGTGGATGATGAGAGTGATATTAGTGTATTGGTCGATTATGCCCACACTCCAGATGCACTGGAGCAGGTGTTGAAGAGCTTACGCAAACATACTCAGGCGTCTTTATGGGTTGTGTTTGGTTGTGGTGGTGACCGTGATAATGGTAAGCGCCCGTTGATGGCGCAAGCAGCCTGTTTGGCTGACCATGTGGTCGTCACCAGTGATAACCCGCGTACAGAGTCCCCTGAAGAGATTATCGAGCAAGTTGTCACTGGCTTACTTGATAACAGTGATGCTGCAGTAATTGTCGACCGTGCCGCAGCGATTGAGTTTGCCGTTACCAATGCCAAGCCCGGTGACTGCGTTGTGGTTGCAGGCAAGGGGCATGAGACTTATCAAGACATTATGGGGGTAAAACACCCGTTTAGTGATTTCGACAAGTTAGCGACGGCACTGCAGGGGAGGTCGAGGTTATGATTACTTCTGTTTCCTTACAGTATCTCGTGAGTAAGCATTGCTGGCGTATGGTTGGCCGAGATTATTCGTTCTTAAATATAGCGATTGATAGCCGCTCTGTCTTGGAGGGTGACCTATTTGTCGCCTTGAGCGGAGAGCATTTTGACGCTCATGACTTCGTTGCGCAGGCGGTCAGTAATGGTGCCGGTGCTGTTGTGGTGTCCCGCGAGCTCGATATCGACGTGCCGCAACTGATCGTGCCAGATCCACGCTTGGCCTTGGGTCTTATCGCCGCGGAGAATCGTCGCTTGTCGAAGGCTAAAATTGTAGCCATTACTGGTAGCGCAGGGAAGACGACAACCAAGGAAATGTTAGCTTCAATATTTTCCCAGGCCGCCGGTGCTGACGCAGTACTGGCGACTAAGGGTAACTTTAATAATGAGGTGGGCGTACCGCTTACGCTGCTGCGGTTGCAAGCTCGGCACCGTTTTGCCGTTGTTGAAATGGGCGCTGCAAAGGCAGGTGATATTGCCTATCTAATGCCTTTTGCACAGCCAGATTGCTCGATACTCCTTAATGCGAAGGCAGCCCACCTAGAGGGCTTTGGTAGTTGTGAGGTCGTCGCGCAGACGAAGTTTGGCATTGTTAAAGAATTATCGGCTGATGCTATTGCAGTCATCAATAGTGACACAGAGTACAGTCAAGACTGGCAGCAACAAGGCCAAGAAATTGTAGATACGGTGATCGGCTTCAGTTTGCAGGATGAATCTTCGACGATAAGGGCGGAAAATATTAAAAGCGACTTCCAGGCAAGTCGTTTTAACTTATTGATTGCGGAGCGTTCATCAGAGGTCAGGCTGGAGATAGCGGGGCTACACAACATTAGCAATGCCTTGGCGGCCGCGGCTGCGGCATATGCTTTAGGTATCTCTGACAGGGATATTGTGCAGGGTTTAGAGGCTTTTAAAGCGGTTGATGGTCGTCTGTTGCAGTGTAAAGGGGTGTCGGGCTCTGTCGTTATCGATGATAGTTACAACGCAAACCCATCGGCAATGCGGGCTGCCTTAGATGTTTTGGTTAAAGCTGAAGGTCGTAGTGTTTTTGTGATGGGTCAGATGGGTGAACTTGGTGCTGATGCGTTAGAGTACCACCGCGAAGTTGGAGCCTATGCGAAAAGTATTGGTGTCGATAAATTCTATGGCTGCGGTGAGCTGTGTCTAGCAGCGGCGCAAGGCTATGGAGCGGATGGCCATTACTTTGCTTCGCAGGAAAAGTTAATCGCAGAATTGCAGCAAGCTATTACAAAAGGGGATGTGGTTTTGGTAAAAGGTTCGCGAAGCGCAAAGATGGAAATTGTTGTGAAGGCAATTGTCTCAAAAGAAGTTAATAAGCAAGGGGGCAACTAACCATGTTGCTATGGTTGGCCGAGTGGTTACAAGAGTACATCAATGCGTTTCAAGTCTTCCAGTACTTGACTATGCGGGGAATTTTAAGCGTACTAACAGCGCTAGCAATATCGCTGTTAGTGGGGCCGTGGTTAATTAGAAAGCTTAACGAGCACCAGATTGGACAGTCGGTACGTGATGATGGGCCGCAGAGCCATCTGTCAAAGTCAGGCACACCGACCATGGGTGGTGCGTTGATTTTGATCGCGATCCTTGTCAGTACGTTGCTATGGGGTAACTTAGCCAATATCTATATTTGGATTGTTATCGTCGTCACAGCAATTTTTGGTGCTGTTGGCTGGGTTGATGACTATCGTAAAGTCGTTGAGAAAAATTCGCGCGGTTTACCTGCGCGTTGGAAATACTTCTGGCAGTCAGTGGGGGGGCTCGGCGCAGCCGGGATCTTGTATTTTATGGCAGACCTGCCCCAGCAGACTCAGCTGTTTATTCCTTTCTTTAAAAATATAGCCTGGAGCATGGGGCCGCTATTTATAGTCTTTGCTTACTTTGTCATCGTAGGCACGAGTAACGCAGTTAATTTGACCGATGGTCTTGATGGCTTGGCGATCCTGCCGACGGTGTTAGTGGGCGGAGCCTTAGGTGTCATCGCCTACCTGTCCGGGCATAGTCACTTTGCTGAATATCTGCATATTGCCTATATCCCTGGGGCCGGCGAACTGGTGGTTTTTTGTGGCGCTATCGTTGGGGCTGGGCTGGGCTTCTTGTGGTTTAACACCTATCCAGCACAAATTTTCATGGGTGATGTTGGCGCGCTGGCGTTGGGTGCTGCGCTTGGGACGTTGGCGGTTATAGTACGACATGAAATCGTTTTGTTTATTATGGGCGGGATTTTTGTCATGGAGACATTGTCGGTGATTATTCAGGTGACGTCGTTTAAATTGACGGGTAAAAGAGTCTTCCGCATGGCGCCTATACATCACCACTTTGAGTTGAAAGGATGGCCAGAGCCGCGGGTGATTGTTCGCTTTTGGATTATCACAGTGATTCTGGTTTTGTTTGGTCTTGCAACGTTGAAGTTACGGTAAATTATGAGTCAGCTAATCGCATCTGACAATAGAGTAGCCGTTATCGGCCTTGGTAAGAGCGGCGTGTCGGCGGCGAGATTTCTCACGGCTAAAGGTATTCCTTTTGATGTTTTTGATAGCCGCGAAAAAGTGGCCGGCTTAGATGAATTCTGTCGTAAATATCCTCAAATTAAGGTGAGCTGCGGAGCCCTCGACGCGGAGCAGATGGCATCCTATAAACAGCTCGTAGTCAGCCCGGGAGTGAGTTTGGCAGTGCCGGCTCTTGCCTATGCCGAAGAACAGGGCGCAGAGCTGCTGGGCGATATTAGCCTATTCAGCCAGTATGTAACGGCACCTTTCGTGGCAATCACCGGTTCGAATGCCAAGAGCACAGTGACTACTCTCGTTGCAGAGATGGCATTGCATGACGGCAAGCGTGTGGCGGTAGGCGGCAATCTAGGTATGCCTGCTTTAGATTTATTGTTAGATCATCCTGACGCGGAGCTGTTTGTCATAGAGCTATCGAGCTTTCAGCTTGAACGAACAGAGGTGCTGGGGGCAGATGTCGCGACGATATTGAATGTTAGCGAAGATCACTTAGATCGGTATAGTGGCATGCTGGCATATCAGCAGTCTAAGCAGCGTGTTTATCGTCGTTCATCGGCAGCTGTGTTCAACCGGGCGGATGTTCTCACGCAGCCATTGGTTTCGCAGAATATGAAAGTAGTTAGTTTTGGTTTAAGCAAGCCTGATTTAAATGACTATGGCCTTTTGGATGTCGCTGGCACGGAGTATTTGGCCAAAGGATTGACGCCACTGATTGCATCAGAAGAGCTGAAATTACCTGGGCGACATAATATTGAAAACGCTTTATCTGCTTTAGCACTGGGTGAGCTGGTGGGGCTGAATACAGAGGCGATGCTGGCTACGTTGAAGACCTTTTCTGGTCTGAGGCATCGCTGCCAATGGCTCGCGGAGATCAATAGTGTCGCTTACTTTAACGACTCTAAAGGCACCAACGTGGGGGCCAGTATTGCGGCTATCAACGGTTTGAGTGGCGGCGAGGGGCAAGTAATATTGATAGCCGGTGGTGTTGCTAAGGGAGCTGACTTTAGTGAATTGGCAGAGCTTATTGCTGATAAGGTGAAAGCGTTAGTGGCAATAGGCGAGGCGGCAGCCACTTTAGCCAAGTTAGTTGATGGTCGTATCCCCTGTGTTTTTGCCAGTTCAATGGCTGAAGCCGTTGCCGAGGCGAGTGCTGCTGCAGCCCCTGGGGATACAGTGCTGTTATCGCCGGCTTGCGCGAGCTTTGATATGTTCGATAGCTTTGAACATCGTGGTGAGCTTTTTGAGCACGCGGTGTTTTCGCTGACTGAGGTGAAGTGATGAGTATCGCCGATAGACAGTTGAGCTTTGAGTTGCCTAGCGCATTAACCGATGCGCGGGTTGATTGGCCGTTACTGCTTGCTGCGGTGTTGCTTACCTGTACCGGTCTGACGATGATGGCGTCGGCCTCTATTGATTATGCGGACCTGAACTATTCGGGGCCGTTTTATCATGTAATGCGTCATGCTATCTATCTACTGATCGCACTCTGCGCAGGTTTTGCCGTATATTCGCTACCTCCTGCCAAGTGGCGTAACAGTGGTGCGTTATTATTGTTGATTGGTTTTATCTTGGCTTTATTGGTCTTAGTGGCCGGCCGAGAGGTGAACGGTAGTAAGCGTTGGTTGGCCTTGGGACCAATAACGTTACAGGTTTCGGAGCTGATTAAGCCGATCGTGGTGGTTTATATCTCAGGGTATTTGGTGCGACGAGAATTCGAGGTTAGAAATCAGTTTTCAGGCTTTGTTAAACCCATGTTGGTCTTGGCGATGTTTATTATCTTGTTGCTGCTAGAGCCTGATTTTGGCGCAGTAGTAGTGATGACGATGACGGCGCTCGGTTTGATGTTTCTAGGTGGGGTGAAGCTTTGGCAGTTTGTTATGACGATGTTTATTTGTGGTGGTGCGGCAGTGCTGGCAGTGGTTTCCTCGGAGTACCGTTTACGCCGGGTTTTGGCCTATACCGACCCATGGGCAGATCAATACAATAGTGGCTATCAGCTGACGCAGTCGCTGATAGCATTTGGTCGTGGAGAGTGGTTTGGCATGGGCTTGGGAAATAGTGTGCAGAAATTATTTTATTTGCCTGAGGCGCATACCGATTTTGTTTACGCTATTTTAGCGGAAGAGCTAGGTGTGGTCGGCGCTATTGCAGTGATCCTTGGTTTTGTATTTTTAATTTCTCGTATGTTGCTGGTTGGGAGAGAGGCAGAAAAGAAAGAGCAATTCTTTTGGGCTTATATCTGCTATGGATTCGGCATTATTTTTAGTGGCCAAGTGTTTATTAATATCGGTGTAAACACCGGCTTGTTGCCGACCAAGGGGTTGACCCTGCCGCTCATCAGCTATGGCGGTAGTAGTTTGATTGTTTGTGTCATGATGGTGGCAACGGTGCTGAGAATTAGTCACGAGTTAAAAACTGCTGAGTTGAAAAGTGATCGAGTGGACTTTTCTAAACAGGCCGCGGGAGTTAAAAAACCACAAAAGAAACGTGTGGCGGGCAATCCTAGGGCGCGCCGTAGGAGGGATGCATGAGTAAACCTCTTGCGTTAATGATGGCTGGTGGTACTGGGGGGCATGTCTTCCCTGCGCTAGCGACGGCAAATAAGTTACAACAAGCGGGCTATGATATTCACTGGTTGGGCACGATTAAGGGTATCGAGTCGAGGCTGGTTCCTGCAGCTAATATCGATATTACTTATTTAAAAGTGACCGGGATGCGTGGCAAGGGCTTCGTGACGCTGCTCAAGGCACCATTTTTATTGTTGTCTTCGATCCTTCAGGCCTATAAGGAAATTGGTAGGCTGCAGCCGAATGTCGTGGTCGGTATGGGTGGGTTTGCCAGTGGTCCTGGCGCCGTTGCCGCCTGGTTGCGCGGTGTGCCGTTGGTGATTCATGAGCAAAATGCAGTGGCAGGCACGACTAATCGGTTGTCCGCAAAAATTGCTACGCGTGTGCTGCAGGCGTTTGATCATGCCTTTGCCGGCAGGGAACACAAAGAGGTGGTTGGTAATCCGGTGCGCGATGAGTTGACGGAGGTGCCCGCGCCGCAGTTGAGAGTGCGAACCGACGACCAACCGCTTCGGCTATTGATCGTAGGTGGCAGCCTTGGTGCACTGGCGCTTAATGAGCTGGTTCCTGAGGCTGTTGCATTGATGCCTGAAGCATCGCGGCCAAAGATCTTCCATCAGGCCGGCAATGGTAAGCAGGAGAGTACGAGTGAGCGCTATGCAACCCTCAAAGTTGATGCTGTTGTGGAAGCTTTCATCGATGATATGCTCACTGCCTACAGCAATGCAGATCTCGTAATTTGCCGAGCAGGAGCATTAACTGTGTCTGAACTTGCCTGTATCGGTCTTGCGGCTATTTTGGTGCCACTACCTCATGCGATAGATGATCATCAGACTAAAAATGCTGAATGGTTAGTAGAGAATGGTGCCGCTATTTGCTTCAAGCAGGAGCAGTTATCGGCAGAAAAATTAGCGCAACAATTAATAATGTTGACGGCAGATAAAGGTAAGTTGTTAGCGATGGCCGAAAGCGGCCGTGCCTGCGCTTTGCCTGATGCGGCCGACAGAGTAGCAAAAATTTGTGAGGAGGTAGCTCTTGGATAAGGCTCCAAAGCGTTATGCGGTGCCAGAAATGCGTCGCATTAAACAGATTCATTTCGTTGGTATTGGTGGTGCCGGCATGTGCGGTATTGCGGAAGTGCTATTGAATCAGGGTTATCGAATCTCAGGCTCTGATATTCGGGAGTCGGAGGTAACCGAGAGGTTGCGGAATATGGGAGCCGATGTTTTTATTGGCCACGAGGAAAAGAACATATCTGGTGCGAATGTCGTGGTGGTCTCGACCGCGGTCGACGAGATGAACCCTGAAGTTGTAGCGGCAAAGCAATTTAGAATGCCGATTGTGCAGCGGGCGTTGATGTTGGCGGAATTGATGCGCTATCGACATGGCATTGCCGTTGCCGGTACGCATGGCAAAACAACGACGACGAGCCTTATTGCCTCTGTTTTAGCCGAGGCAGACCTTGATCCAACCTTTGTCATTGGAGGTTTGCTTAATAGTGCGGGCACAAATGCGCGTCTAGGTGAGAGTCGTTATCTGGTGGCCGAGGCCGATGAATCGGATGCATCGTTTCTTCATCTGCAGCCAATGATCTCGGTGATTACAAATATCGAAGCCGACCATATGTCGACTTACGGCGGCGACTTTAACCGGTTAAAGCAAACCTTTGTTGATTTTGTCAACAACCTGCCGTTTTATGGTTTGGCGGTACTTTGTATCGATGATGAGGTGGTTGCCGAGTTATTGCCGACCTTAGCTAGGCCTTCACTAACCTACGGTGTTAGTGAATATGCGGATTATCGTATTAGTGATATTAAGCAAGATAGGCTACGCTCGAGTTTCACTGTTAACCGTCCTGAGGGTAAGCCGGCGTTAAATATCGAGCTTAATATGCCCGGGCACCATAATGTGCTGAATGCAGCAGCAGCAGTAGCGGTGGCGACGGATGAAGGTGTGGATGATCAGGCGATTATACGTGGGCTATCAAAGTTTCAAGGCGTAGGTCGTCGTTTTCAGGTTTATGGTGAATATCAAGTGGGTGATGGGACGGCAATGTTGGTGGATGATTATGGTCACCACCCAACGGAAGTCGCAGCAACGATTAGCGCCGTTAGAGCTGGCTGGCCTGACCGCCGTTTGTTAATGCTCTATCAGCCCCATCGCTATAGCCGTACTCGTGATCTCTATGAAGATTTCGTGGAAGTGTTATCGATGAATGATGAGCTGATGTTGCTGGAAGTCTATGCAGCGGGTGAAGAGCCTATTGCGGGGGCAGACAGCAAGAGCTTATGTCGTAGTTTAAGACAGCGGGGGGCGGTCGAACCTGTTTATGTTGAGAACATCGAAAAGGCGGCAGAGGTGTTAGCGGATCTTGTTCGTCCGGGTGATATTGTACTGACGCAGGGGGCTGGCAATGTCGGTCTATTAGCGAAGCAGTTGGCAGCGAGAGAGTTGATCAAGCCATGAATGAATTAATCGAGAAAGTTCAGGCGAAGTTAAAGAGCCCTGTGGCAGTGCTGCTTGGGGGTAACGCGCGTGAGCGAGAAGTTTCTTTGTCGACGGGTGATGCGGTACTCAAAGCATTGGAGGCTTCGGGTATAGCCTGTATTGCGGTAGATACACGCGCAGACTGGATGTCGGTGTTGGCGCAACACGGAGTTAAGCACTGCTTTATCGCCTTGCACGGGCCCGGTGGCGAGGATGGAACGATACAAGGGGCGCTGGAGTATTTAGGTATTAGTTATACCGGTAGTGGCGTATTAGCCTCGGCGTTGGGGATGGATAAACTGCGCTGTAAGCACTTGTGGCGCGGTATTGGTTTACCGACTGCAGACTATCGCCTGTTGGACGATCGTAGTGACTTTGCCGAGTTATTGGCTGCACTGGGTGGCAAGGTGATTGTTAAGCCAGCGCTGGAAGGCTCTAGCATTGGTATGTCGATAGCGGAGACGGCTGAGCAGTTGTCAGCAGCCTATCAATTGGCTGGGGGGCAGCAGGCTGTAGTCATGGCCGAGCGTTGGATTGATGGACCAGAGTATACGCTTGCAATCTTGAATAACCGCCCGTTACCTGCGATCGAGCTGCGTACGGAGCACAGTTTTTACGATTACGACGCTAAATATATTGCCAACGATACTCAGTACATTTGTCCTGCACCATTAGATGATAGTGCCGCAGATGAATTATCTACTTTGGCATTGGCGGCTTTTAATAGTATCGGCTGTGATGGCTGGGGCCGGGTTGATTTTATGCGAGATAAGCAGGGGCGGTTTATGTTACTCGAGGTGAATACCGTGCCGGGTATGACCAGTCATAGCCTCGTGCCAATGGCTGCGCGTGAGGAGGGTATAGATTTCAATGCCCTAGTCTTACACATATTATTAGATTCATTGTAGGAGTGGTTAAGTAAAGGTTATGGTGATGAGAGTAGAGGGCAACAAACGGGTGAAGAAAGGGGCGTCGCGTAAGCAAGCCCGAACTCCGCTTGTTGTAAAATTACCTTTTAAAGCCATAGCTATCGTACTGCTGGGGTGTTCGTCGTTGGTGGGGGGGTATTATGCGCTCACAAACCTACCGGAGTTCCATTGGCGTTGGATGAATGACCCCGTCGCTGTCGACTCATTCATTGTTAAAGGGCGTTTTGAGCATATTGATCGCTTGACAGCAGAGGCTGTCGTGATGCCCTATATGCAGAAAGATTTTTACAGTATTGACCTAGAGCAGGTAAGGCAAGACTTCTTGATGCTTCCATGGGTGGAGTCGGCCATGATACAGCGCGTCTGGCCGGATAAGATTGAAGTGAAACTTGCCGAGCAAGGTGTGATCGCGCGTTGGGGGGAGGGAGCATTACTCAATCAGGCGGGAGAGGTCTTTAAACCGAGCGATATTAGCAATGCATTACAGTTGCCCCTACTTGAAGGGCCTGACGGCCTTGAACATAAGGTCATGGATCTATATCAAGAACTCAGCTTGATGTTGGGGGCTAAAGGGCCATCGATAGCGCGCTTAGCTGTCGATAACAGATATAATTGGCTGTTAGAGCTGGATGATGGCGTTAGGTTGATTCTGGGTGATGAGTTGATGGTGGAACGTCTGAGACGCTTTATTACTGTTTATCCGCAATTGCAGTCACAGCCTCAAGCGATAAAGTACGTCGATTTACGCTATGTCAACGGTCTTGCGGTCGGCTGGAAAAGTGTAAAAGAGGAAAATGGTAATGGTTAAGCAAGAGCAGAGCCGACAACAGAATAGGTACTGGAGAAAGTTCGATGAGTAATCCGCAGCATGGCAAAATGATAGTCGGGCTTGATATTGGTACGAGCAAAGTTGTTGCTATCGTTGGCGAGATTAATGCTGAAGGTGGTATCGAGATTGTCGGGTTGGGCTCGCATCAGTCCAGGGGCCTTAAGAAGGGGGTCGTCGTCAATATTGAGTCAACGGTACAATCTATACAGCGAGCTGTCGAAGAGGCGGAGCTGATGGCGGGCTGCCAAATCCACTCTGTTTATGCGGGCATTGCTGGCAGTCATATTAATAGCCTTAATTCACATGGCATTGTGGCGATACGTGACCGTGAAGTTTTTCCGTTAGATATTGAAAGAGTCATTGATGCGGCACAGGCGGTTGCCGTACCTGCCGATCAAAAAGTGCTACATATTCTCCCGCAGGAATACGCCATAGATGATCAAGAAGGGGTGAAAGAACCTCTCGGTATGTCGGGTGTGCGCCTCGAGGCGAAAGTGCATCTGGTGACTTGTGCGATCAATGCGGCGCAAAATATTGAGAAGTGCATTCGTCGATGCGGCTTAGAGGTTGACGATATTATTTTGGAACAACTAGCGTCTAGTTACTCCGTGTTGACTGAAGATGAGAAAGAGCTTGGTGTCTGCCTAGTCGATATAGGCGGCGGCACTACTGATATTGCTATTTTCACTGAAGGCTCAATTAAGCATACAGGCGTGATACCTATAGCGGGTGATCAGGTTACTAACGATATAGCGATGGCCCTGAGAACACCGACACAGCATGCCGACGAAATTAAAATTAAATACGCTTGTGCGCTGACGCAGCTCGCTGGGGCAGATGAAACGATCAAAGTGCCGAGTGTCGGTGATCGTCCTCCACGTGATTTATCGCGCCAAGCCTTGGCTGAGGTTGTTGAACCACGCTATGATGAGCTATTTACTTTGGTGCAAGCGGAGATTCGTCGCAGTGGTTTTGAGGATATTATCCCAGCGGGAATCGTACTGACCGGTGGTACCTCGAAGATAGAGGGAGCGATTGAGTTAGCGGAAGAGATTTTCCACGCGCCTGTTCGCCTCGGTTGTCCAACGAATGTGACTGGATTGAAAGATATAGTTAAAAACCCCATCTATGCAACAGGGGTTGGCTTGTTACAATATGCCTTAGACCAGCAGGGTGTAAGCGCTATCGTGCAGAGGGAGCGTCAAACGATGAGTTTCTTCGCCCGCGCCAAGCAGTGGTTTCAAGGTAATTTTTAAAGAGTTGTAGAGCACCCGTAGTGCAAATACAAAAGGGAGAGCGCTTATGTTCGAAATGGTAGATAACGTACCCCAGAGTGCGGTGATTAAGGTCATCGGCGTCGGTGGTGGTGGCGGTAATGCCGTCAAACACATGATCACGAACAGTGTTGACGGCGTCGACTTTGTCTGTGCTAATACGGATGCTCAGGCATTGGCGGATGTCGCAACTAAAACCGTGCTGCAGCTGGGTGGAGCCGTAACAAAAGGCTTGGGCGCAGGTGCTAATCCAGCGGTTGGTCGTCAGGCGGCAATGGACGATCGCGAGCGCATTTCTGAAGTGCTTGAAGGTGCCGACATGGTCTTCATCACTGCGGGCATGGGTGGCGGCACGGGAACAGGGGCGGCACCGGTTGTTGCCGAAGTTGCGCGTGAACTTGGTATTTTAACGGTCGCGGTCGTAACTAAGCCATTCCCCTTCGAAGGGCGTAAGCGTATGCGTATCGCCGAAGAAGGGTTGAAGGAACTCGGTGAACACGTCGACTCGCTGATTACCATTCCCAATGAAAAACTGCTAGGTGTGCTAGGTAAAACGACTAGTTTGCTGGATGCCTTTAAGGCGGCTAACGATGTTTTATTAGGTGCGGTGCAGGGTATCGCCGACCTGATTATTCGCCCGGGTATGATCAACGTCGATTTCGCGGACGTAAAGACTGTGATGTCTGAGATGGGTATGGCGATGATGGGCACAGGCAGCGCAACCGGTGATGACCGCGCTAAGCTTGCTGCAGAGGCGGCGATACGTAGCCCGCTACTAGAAGATGTCAATCTACAGGGCGCCCGCGGTATATTGGTGAATATTACAGCCGGTGTTGACTTGTCTTTGGGTGAGTTTACCGATGTCGGTGAGACCGTCGAAGATTATGCCTCCGATAACGCGACCGTGGTTGTGGGTACGGTAATTGATGCAGAGATGAGTGATGAGATTCGTGTGACTGTTGTCGCTACCGGTCTTGGCGCGGAGCTCGCTGAGACGCCAGTACGCCCCGTCGTCGACAACACGCGCAAGGCAAATGGTACTTTAAATTACAACGAGTTAGATCGCCCTACCGTGATGCGGAAACGCACTGTTGATGCGCTGTCGACGCCACCGACTAAGCAGCCTATCGCGGACAATGCGGAGCAGCGTAAGAAGGATAAGGATATGGAATATCTTGATATTCCAGCTTTTTTACGCAGACAGGCGGATTGATCTTGACAAATCAACAGTAACTGATTGGCGCTGAGGGGACGGTTCTGGTACAATCGCGCCGCCCCGCAATGCATATGCAGTTTCTTGCGGGTATTTAACAGGGTTAAAGAGTCGATGATAAAGCAACGTACGCTTAGAAATGCAATCCGGGCAACGGGTGTGGGTCTACACACCGGGCAAAAGGTCTATTTGACTTTGAAGCCTGCGCCGGTAAATACAGGTATTATCTTCCGTCGCGTGGATCTGAATCCGCCGGTAGAGGTGCACGCCAAAGCCGATAATGTCGGCGACACCACGCTGTCTACGACACTGGTCAATGGCGATGTGCGCGTATCAACGGTTGAGCATTTGCTCTCTGCGATGGCAGGTCTTGGTATCGATAATGCGTATATTGAGCTGACCGCACCAGAAGTTCCTATCATGGACGGCAGTGCGGGACCGTTTGTGTTCCTGATTCAGTCTGCGGGTATCGAGGAGCAGGGTGCGGCGAAGAAGTTTATTCGCATCAAGAAAAAGGTCACCGTTAAAGATGGTGATAAGACGGCGACTTTCCTGCCTTTTGATGGCTTTAAGGTGGCTTTCGGCATCGACTTCGATCACCCCGTTTTTAAAGGGCGTAAGGTTAATGCCGAGGTGGACTTCTCTAGTACTTCTTTCGTGAAAGAAGTGAGTCGTGCACGTACCTTCGGCTTTATGCATGAAATCGAATATTTACGCTCTAAGGGTTTGGCTCAGGGCGGCAGCGTGGATAATGCCATCGTTGTCGATGAGTACCGCATCCTCAATGAGGGCGGACTACGCTACGATGATGAGTTTGTTAAGCACAAGATTCTCGATGCTATTGGCGACCTTTATCTACTTGGTAATAGCTTGATAGGCGAATTCCGTGCGTTCAAATCAGGGCACGCCCTTAACAATGCTTCGCTGCATAAGTTGATGGCCGAGACGGATGCTTGGGAGGTTGTGACCTTTGAGGATGGTGCAGAGGCACCGATCTCCTATATTAATGCCGCTGCTGTGGCATCATAGAGTAGTCAAAAAAAGAGGCGTAACGCCTCTTTTTTATTGGCTAGAAATAATAATGAAGAGTGAGCTTGTAATGGATGACGGCTTAGACACTCCAGCACGAGTTAACTGAAGTAATGAAGATTATTGTTGTTAGTGATCGTGGTGATCGCTCTTATTCCTTCCATCTAACGCCGCTTAGCCGGGCGCTCATGGGTATTTTCTTTCTGTTGCTATTGTCGATGGCATCGCTGCTGAGTTATCAACTTTGGCAGAACTCGTCCATCACCGTGCTTGATTCGCAGGGTAGTGAGGCCTGGGTGGCGCGACTAGATCAGCAGGGCAGTGATGTGGAGGCGCTGCGTGAAAGCGCACAGCGAGATTTATCGGCTCTTACCTTACAGTTAGCAAACCTGCAGAGCCGCCTGCTGCGTCTGGATGCTCTCGGTCAACGAGTGGCCAAGCTAACTAAGCTCGACAGTGGCGAGTTTGACTTCTCGGCGACACCGGCCGTCGGTGGCCCGGCGGCAGAATCGGAACAGCAGCTTGACTATCAGCCTCCTGCCTTTATGGACTTGATCAACCAGATGTCTGTGGAGATCAACGATCGTGAGCAGCAGTTACGGATTCTAGAGGATATCATCAGCAACAAGCAGCAGGCGAATGAGCGCTTTATTTCTGGCCGGCCGATTGTGAAGGGCTGGATGTCGTCACCTTACGGTCACCGAACAGACCCTTTTAGCGGCAAGATAGCGATGCATCATGGTATCGACTTCGCTGGCGAGGAGGGCTCTTCGGTTATTGCTGTTGCTGGCGGCGTGGTGACTTGGGCGGGGCGGCGCAGTGGCTACGGTGTATTGGTGGAGATCAATCACGGCGATGGTTATAAAACACGATATGCCCACAATGCCAAGGTGTTAGTTAAAGTGGGGGACATTGTGAAGAAAGGTGACGCTATCTCTCTGATGGGCTCGACGGGGCGCTCTACTGGGCCGCACGTACATTTCGAAGTGTTAAAGAACGATGCCAAGGTGAACCCGGCGCGCTTTGTTTACCGGGCGAGTCGTTAGAAGTTATTGTTATAAAAGCGTCTTTTGTCTTCTGTGTTGCCTGAAAACATTCCTCATTAGGTTAAATTAGCCACAATAAAGCAACCGTTTAGCAGGGGGTAGATTTAACTGCTTGCGTACGAGTGGGTAATGGGTAAAACTGTAGCGCTTTAGCGCGTCGTGAAGCTAATGAACGTGCATGTTTATCAGGGTATCTCTCGCCCTGTCATTGACGAAGGTTATTATGATTGTCCGCTTGTTAAGAAAAGTTTTAGGTACTAAGAACGATCGCGAATTAAAGCGAATGCGCAAATTAGTCGTACAGATCAATGCGTATGAAGAGGCCGTCTCGGCCTTGAGTGATGAGCAGTTGCAGGGGAAGACTCCTGAATTTAAGCAGCAACTTGCAGACGGCAAAACTTTAGATGAGATTCTGCCGGAAGCCTTCGCAGTCTGCCGTGAGGCCAGTAAGCGTGTGATGGGCATGCGTCATTTTGACGTTCAGCTGATCGGTGGTATCACCCTGCATGAGGGACGTATCGCCGAGATGCGCACCGGTGAAGGTAAGACACTGGTAGCAACACTCCCGGTTTACCTAAACGCTCTTGCCGGGGAAGGCGTTCACGTTGTTACCGTGAATGACTATCTCGCCACGCGTGATGCCAACTGGATGCGCCCACTCTATGAGTTCATGGGGCTGACCGTCGGTACCGTGGTACCGCAACAGGATCCAGTGAGTAAGCGCGCGGCCTATGCTAGCGACATTATTTACGGTACCAACAACGAGTTCGGCTTCGATTACCTGCGTGACAATATGGCTTTTGCCGCCGAGGAACGCTTCCAGCGTAAGCTCAGTTTTGCCATTATCGATGAGGTCGACTCGATTCTCATTGATGAGGCGCGCACGCCGTTGATTATTTCCGGTCCGGCGGAAGATCACTCAGAGCTGTACCGCAAGGTTAATACCTTCATCCCCAGTTTGCAGGAGGCGCCAGAGGCAGAAGAAGGCGCCGAGCTGGTGGGTGACTACACCATCGATGAAAAGCAGCGCCAAGTTGAGCTGACTGAGTCGGGCCATACTGTGGTCGAAGAGTGGATGGTGTCGCAGAAACTGCTGGAAGAGGGCGATAGCCTCTACTCCAGTAGTAACCTGACATTGTTGCATCACGTGCATACGGCATTGAAGGCACACATCTTATTCCAGCGTGATGTCGACTATATCGTGCAGGAAAAGCAGGTGGTGTTAATCGACGAGCACACCGGTCGTACCATGCAGGGGCGCCGTCTTTCTGAGGGCTTGCACCAGGCGATTGAGGCAAAGGAGGGTGTTGAAATTCAGTCGGAGAGTCAGACGCTGGCTTCGACCACCTTCCAGAACTATTTCCGTCTCTACGACAAGCTCGGTGGCATGACCGGTACTGCTGACACCGAGGCCTTCGAATTTCACCAGATTTACGGCCTCGATGTTATCGTACTGCCGACCAATCGCGAGGTTTTACGTAAAGACTTAAACGACCTCATCTACTTGAGCAAGCAAGAGAAGTTTGATGCTGTGGTAGAGGACATTCGCGAGTATCAGACCAAGGGCGTGCCAACGTTAGTCGGTACCGCTTCGATCGAGTCTTCAGAAGAATTGCACCGCCTATTGGTCAAGCACAAGATCAACCACCAGGTACTGAACGCCAAATTCCACTCGAAAGAGGCCGATATCATCGCTCAGGCCGGTCGTCCTGGTGCGGTCACTATCGCCACAAACATGGCTGGTCGTGGTACCGACATCGTCTTGGGCGGTAACCTCGAGGCTGAAATCGCCGCGTTGGTCAACCCAACCGAGGCGAAGATTGCCGAGCTGACTGAGGCTTGGGAGCAGCGTCATCAGGCGGTACTCGATGCGGGTGGTCTGCACATTATTGGTACTGAGCGTCATGAGTCACGCCGTATCGATAATCAGCTACGTGGTCGTGCCGGTCGTCAGGGTGACCCAGGACTGTCGCGTTTCTATCTGTCGCTGGAAGATAACTTAATGCGCATCTTTGCCTCTGATCGGGTGAAGAACTTCATGCAAGCCTTAGGCATGGAGAAGGGTGAGGCGATCGAGCACCGTATGGTCACCAATGCCATCGAGAAGGCGCAGAAGAAGGTCGAGGGACGTAACTTCGACATGCGTAAGCAGTTGCTGGAGTTTGACGATGTGGCAAACGATCAGCGTCAGGTCATCTATCAGCAGCGCAACGCCTTACTCGAGCAGGAAAATGTCAACGAGATGCTCAGCACTATTCGCGAAGATGTGGTGTCGTCGCTGGTGGCGGAGTATGTGCCGCCGCAGAGTGTTGAAGATATGTGGGATGTGCCGGCGCTTGAGCAGCAACTGAATGCCGATTTTGGCCTAGAGCTGCCGGTTCAGCAGTGGCTCGATGAAGACGATGATCTACACGGTGAGTCGCTACAAAAGAAGCTAGTTGAGTCAGTTGAAGCTGCCTACCAAGAGAAGTCGGCGATGGTCGGCGAGCAGATGAATCAGTTTGAGAAGCACATCATGCTGCAGGTGCTCGACTCGCTGTGGAAAGAGCATCTGGCGACGATGGATGCACTGCGTAATGGTATTCATCTGCGCGCTTATGCACAGAAGAATCCGAAGCAGGAATACAAGCGCGAGTCGTTCGAACTGTTCCAGGAAATGTTGGAGAACTTTAAGCATGAAGTGGTTTGCTTCATGTCGAAGGTGCAGGTGCGTGATGAGGATGCCGAGCGCATCGAGCAGCAGCGTCGTGAGCAGCAACAGGCTCAGCAGCAGCTGGATATGCAGCATGCCGAGACTGCCGCACTGGGCATGAGTGAAGAGGGAGAGGCCGAGGGTGCTGAGACGGCTAAGCAGGTGCCAGTGCGTACCGCGCAGAAGGTCGGTCGTAACGACCCCTGTCCTTGCGGCTCCGGTCAGAAGTTTAAGCAGTGCCACGGCAAGCTCTAATCACTCGCTGCAAATAGCTTCCAGATAGTTGATAAAAAGCGCTGTTTTAACAGCGCTTTTTTTTTGTATAGTAGAGGGCTCGCCGAGTGTTTACCGGCGGACAAATAAAGTGGCTCGATGAGCGACAATTTTCAGGTATAGATAATAAGGAAGGTAAGGGCAATGGCAGTCGGCAACGGTGATCTACCCCAGTTCTACCCCGTGGCGGGGTTTCGTTTAGGCACCAGCAGTGGCGGCATCAAAACGCCCGGGCGCAAAGATGTGGTGGTGATGGAGCTGTGTAGTCGTGCAACGACGGCGGCGGTCTTTACCCAAAATGCCTTCTGTGCGGCGCCAGTAGTGGTCGCCAAGCGCAATCTCGCCGCGCATCAGCCGAGCTATTTTCTGGTCAACACCGGTAACGCTAATGCGGGCACGGGCGAAGCCGGGCTGCGCGCCGCGGAAGATTGTTGCGAGGCCCTAGCCAAGGTGGTCGACGACAACAGTAATGCGATACTGCCGTTCTCGACCGGGGTGATCGGTGAGTCGTTGCCTGTGGATAAGGTCGTCAGCGCGCTGCCGGATGCTGTCGATAAGCTCAGTGAAGAGGGGTGGCAGGAGGCAGCCAGTGGCATCATGACTACGGATACGCGGCCAAAGGGCGCGACCAGCCGGTTGCACCTCGACGGCAAGCAGTGCGTGATTAGCGGTATCACCAAGGGCGCGGGGATGATTAAGCCGAACATGGCGACCATGTTGGGTTATGTGGCGACGGACGCCAAGGTGCCGCAGCCGCTGTTGCAACAGATACTGACCCACGCGGTGAATCAGAGCTTCAACCGCATTACTATCGATGGCGACACCTCGACCAACGACGCACTCACCCTGACCGCCACCGGCGAGGGCGAGCTGCTGATCGATGGCAGTGATCCGGCGCTACTCGCGGCTTTTCAGGACGAGATCACCAGCGTCTGTATTGAGTTGGCGCAGCTGCTGGTGCGTGATGGTGAGGGGGCGAGTAAGTTTGTCACTGTCGATGTCAGCGGCGGCGTCGATGAGGCAGAGTGTCTGCGTGTCGCCTATACCATTGCCGAGTCGCCGCTGGTGAAGACGGCGCTGTTTGCCTCCGACCCTAACTGGGGCCGGTTGTTGGCGGCGATCGGCCGTGCTGGCATCGAAGGTCTTGATGTCAGTAAGATCGACGTCAGCCTCAGCGGCATCCTGATCGCGGAGAAGGGCGAGCGTGCCGCAAGTTACAGTGAGGAGAAGGGCCAGGAGGCGATGGATCAGGAGGAGATTGTTATCGAGGTGACACTGGGTCGTGGCGATGCGGCGACCAAGGTGTGGACCAGTGACCTTTCCCACGAGTACGTGCGTATCAATGCCGAGTATCGTACCTGATGGCGGCGAACGAAACCTTGCAAGAGGGCGTGGACGGCATGCCTAAAGAGGCGCTAGATGTGGTATTAGCCGTCATCGTGCACCCGGGCCGCCGCCATTGTCTGCTGTCGAAGCGTCCAGAGGGCGTCCATCTCGCCGGTCACTGGGAGTTTCCCGGTGGCAAGGTGGGGCTCACCGAGGGCTTGCAGGCGGCGCTGACGCGTGAAGTGCGGGAAGAGCTCGGTCTGGTGGTTTCGACGGCGGATAGTCGTCTGTTTAATAGTCTTAATCACAGCTACCCCGAGCGGGACGTCTGTCTGCATACCTATCTGGTCGAGGGGGTGGCGAGCGAGGCTTACCTGCCGCTGGGTGAGGACGGTGTCGGCAGCGAGGGGCAGTTGACGCGCTGGGTTGCCTTCAGTCGCCTCGGTGACTACGACTTTCCCGCGGCCAACGCGCCGATCGTGGCGGCACTCAAGCGGAACCGCTGGTAAAAGCTGCAGCTCGTCTATAGCTTTTGTCTATATGAGCGGCGCAACGCCGCTCTGCACGCGGTTACTTAGTAGCCTTCCGGTGATTCGAGGTCGCCGGAGAGTACGTCATCATAGACCGAGCTACCCTGAATCGTGCGCTCCTCATTGCTCCAATCGATAAAGTCGGCATCCTTGCAGCGCTTGCTGCAAAATGGCCGGCTGGCGTTGTCGCGGCTGTAAGGCGTGGGTTGCTGACAGCTGGGGCAGTTAACGATTGGCTCGTTGCTGGCGTGGCTTTGGCTCATGGTGATCTCTCTGCAGTGGTGGTACTAACTTGAAGCGTCGGCCTTGCGTTCGGCTTCGAGCAGATAATACCGGTGTAGGCGCGCAACTTCACCCTCTAAATGATCGAGATCGCGGTCGTTGAGAATGACGTCGTCGGCCTGCTCTAGCCGGGTCTCGCGGCTCGCCTGTTGTGCGAGGATCGCCTCTACCTGACCTCTACTGTTGTTGTCCCTGGCCATGGTGCGGCTGAGCTGAATCTCACGTGGCACATCCACCAGCAGCACGCGATCGCAGAGGCTGTTTTGCCCAGATTCAAACAGCAGCGGCGATACAAACAGGCAGTAGTGGCTGCGGGCGGCGCCGAGCTGGCGAAAGATCTCCTCGCCGATGAGCGGGTGCAGCAATCCCTCCAGCCAGCTCTTAGCCTCCGGGTCGCTGAAGATGCGTTGGCGCAGCTGGGCGCGGTCGAGCTGGCCGTCGGCGAGTAAGATGTCGTCGCCGAACTGGGCGCAGATCTTCGCCAGCGCCGGTTGGCCGGGCTCGACCACGGTGCGGGCGGCGACATCGGCGTCGATGACTTCGATGCCGAGTTGTTGAAAGCGGTCGCTGACGGCGGTCTTGCCGCTGCCGATGCCACCGGCTAGGCCGACGATATACATGGTGTGTTAGCTCCAGAAAATGGTAGGGGGGCGACGCCCGAAAAATTGATCGGTCTATGATAGAGGCTTATTGCCGGCATAGCGATCGAGAGAGGGTGAGGGCGAGCACTGATCAATGCTCGCCCCGATAGATGGCGATTAAATGTTGCTGTTAGCCTAGTTGAGGCCGGCAAACTGCAGATAGTGCTGGGTAATGGTGTCGCCCCAGAGCAGGGCGATATAACCGGCGCAGGCGAGGTAGGGGCCGAAGGGGATCGTGGTCTGGCTGTCGCGCTTGCTGAGTACGATCATCGCCACGCCCAAGATGGCGCCGACACCGGCGGAGAGGATCAGGATCAGCGGCAGTGCCTGCCAACCCATCCAGGCGCCGAGGAAGGCCAGTAGCTTGAAGTCGCCGTAGCCCATGCCTTCCTTGCCGGTCAGTAGTTTGAACAGCCAGTAGACGGACCACAGCGCCAGGTAGCCGGCGATAGCGCCCCAGAAGGCGTCACCGAAATCGGCGAACAGGCCGAAGTAGTTGGCGATCAGCGCCGCCCACAATAGCGGTAGGGTGAGGCTGTCGGGTAGCAGCTTGTGGTCGGCATCGATCAGCGTCAGCGCCACCAGCACCCAGGTGAACGCGACGGCAACGAGGCCGGCGATGGTGAAGCCGAGTTGGTAGATGACCAGGGCGGAGAGCAGCGCAGTGACCGCCTCGACGAGAGGATAGCGCAGTGAGATCGGTTGTTGGCAGCTGCTACAGCGGCCGCGCTGCAGCAGATAGCTGACGACGGGGATGTTCTCCCACGGGCGAATCTTGTGGCCGCAGTGCGGGCAGCTGGAGTTGGGCGTGGCCAGATTAAAGCGCTCGGCCGTGGGTAGCTTCGGTAGCTCGCTCTCGTCGAACTCCTCGACTTGCTGTTTCCAGTCGCGGTACATCATCAGCGGCAGCCGATAGATCACCACGTTGAGGAAGCTGCCGACGAGCAGGCTGATAATCAGGACGACGGCGATAGCCGTCATCGGGTGGTGTTGAAAGTATTCGAGGTACAACATGTAAAAGCCTGACTCTATTATAAAGATAGGGGGAGTTTACATGACCTGACCGATGGTGAATATCGGCATGTACATCGCCAGTAGTAGCACCCCGACAACACCGCCGAGCACCGACATGATCAGCGGTTCCATCAGCGAGGTGAGGCTGTCGACGGCGTTGTCGACTTCCTCTTCGTAGTGGTTGGCGACTTTCGCCAGCATCTCATCGAGGGCACCGGACTCCTCGCCGATGGCGACCATCTGGATTAACAGGTTGGGGAACAGGTCGGTGGCTTTGATCGAGGCGTTGAGGGTGTTGCCCGAGGTGACCTCCTCCTTAACCTTGTTGATCGCGCGATAATAGACGTCGTTGCCAGCGGCGCCGGCCACCGAGTCGAGGGCGTCGACCAGTGGTACACCGGCGGCGAAGGTGGTCGATAGGGTGCGGCTGAAGCGTGCCATGATCGACTGGTAGACCACTGAGCCGATGATCGGCGCCTTCAATAGCGCGCGGTCGAGGCCGTCGGCGAAGGGTTTGGAACGTTGCCGGGCCTGGCCGAACAACACCACGGCGACGACGATGGCGGCAACAATAAGCAGCGCGTAGGCCTGCACGAACTCGGAGCAGGCGAGCACGAAGAGGGTCAGTGCAGGCAGCTCGGCGCCAAAGGAGCCGAAGGTCTCGGCAAACTGGGGCACCACGTAGATCAATAGGATGCCGGTGACAATACAGGCGACCGCGACCACGGCGGCGGGGTAGGTCATCGCCTTCTTGATCTTTTTCTTCACCGCCTCGCTCTTCTCTTTGTAGAGGGCGACGCGGTCGAGCATGGTCTCCAGCGCACCGGACTGCTCGCCGGCCTCGATCAGGCTGCAGAACAGCGCGTCGAAGTACTTAGGGTGTTTCTGCAAGCTCTCGGCGAGGCTGGTGCCGCCGGCGACGTCGTCACGGATTTCCAGCACCAGCTCGGCCATGGTGGGGTTGTCGAGGCCCTCGGCGACGATCTCGAAGGACTGCATCAGCGGCACGCCGGCCTTCATCATGGTGGCCAGCTGGCGGGTGAAGACGGTGATGTCGGAGGTTTTGATCGGCTTCTTATTGCTGAACAGTGGCTTGGTTTTCTTACGCACCTTACCATTCTTGATGCCTTGGTTGCGCAGCTGTGCCTTGGCGAGGGCGATCGAGGCGGCGCTTATTTCGCCACTGGTCTTGCGCCCCTGCCTATCCTTGCCCTCCCAGGTATAGGTGGCGCCCTTGGCGGCGTTACGTGTTGCAGTGGCCATACTTAATCCTTCGTTACTCGGTTAACTTCTTCTAAACTGGTTAATCCTGCGGCGGCTTTCAATAGCGCTGAGCGTCTCAGGTCGTTGAAACCTTCCCGGCGTGCCTGGTCGGCGATATCGATAGAGTTACCCTCCTCCATGATAATGCGTGCGAGGTTGTCGGTGATGCGAACCACTTCATAAATACCGACACGCCCTTTGTAGCCGTTGTTGCACTGTGAGCAGCCATTACTGCTGGGTTTCTTCAGCGTCATGGTGTCGAGGTCTTGCTCGGTGAAGCCCTCTTTTAATAGCATCTCGCGGGGGGCGTCGCTGAAGTCTTCGGCGCAGTGTTTACACAGGCGTCGAGCCAGGCGCTGGGCGATAATTAGGCTGACGGTGGTGGCGAGGTTGAAGGCCGGTACGCCCATGTTGAGTAAGCGGGTGACGGTCTCGGCGGCGCTGTTGGTGTGTAGCGTCGACATCACCATGTGACCGGTCTGTGCCGCCTTGATGGCGATCTCGGCGGTCTCCAGGTCACGAATCTCACCGACCATGATGACGTCGGGATCCTGACGCAGGAAGGAGCGCAGCGCCTCGGAGAAGTTGAGGCCGATCTTGGCCTTGACGTGCACCTGGTTGATGCCCTCGAGGTTGATCTCGACGGGGTCTTCGGCGGTGGAGATGTTGCGCTCGGCGGTGTTGAGGATGTTGAGGCCGGTGTACAGCGACACGGTCTTGCCACTACCGGTGGGGCCGGTGACTAGGATCATGCCCTGGGGCTGATGCAGCGCGGCGAGGTACATCTCTTTCTGATCGTCGTCGTAACCGAGCGCCTCGATGCCCATCTGGGCACTGCTGGGGTCGAGGATCCGCAGTACGATCTTCTCGCCCCACAGCGTCGGCAGGGTGTTGACGCGGAAGTCGATGGAGCGCTTCCTCGACAGTTTCAGCTTGATGCGGCCATCCTGCGGCATGCGTCGCTCGGAGATGTCCATCTCCGACATCACCTTCAATCGCGCCGACAGCTTACCGGCGAGGGTTAGCGGCGGCCGGGCGATCTCTTTTAGTACGCCGTCGGTGCGAAAGCGCACCCGGTAGGATTTCTCGTAGGGTTCAAAGTGCAGGTCGGAGGCGCCCATCTTGATGGCGTCGAGCAGCATCTTGTTGACGAACTTGACGATCGGCGTGTCGTCGCTGCCGTTGCCGTCGTCCTGTTCTTTCTCCTGGGTATCGGGACCAATGTCGAGGTCTTCCAGGCTGTCGTCGAGGTCGCCGAAGTCGACGTCGGTGTCCTCGGTATTATCGGCGAGGTTGGTGATCAGCAGGGTTAGCTGATCCTCGTCGACCAGTACCGCCTCGGTACTGAGCCCGGTGTGAAACTGGATCTCATCCTGGGCGCGGAAATTGGTGGGGTCGGAGACACCGATAAACAGTCGCGTGCCGCGCTTGAACAGCGGCACCGCGCGGTGTCTCTCGATCAGCTTGGGGTCGATCAAGTCGTTGGGCATGGCCTCTGGGTTGAGGCTGGCGAGGTCGAACAGCGGATTGCCAAACTCGTCGCTGGCCAGTTCGGCGATGGTGCGCGCCGGTACCAGCTGTTGCTGTACTAAATAACTGACAAATGGCTGCCGATCGCTGTGTGCCTGTTGCCAGGCGTGGCGCGCGCGCTCCTCATCGAGCAGGCCCTCTTTGACCAGGCGTCGGGCGAGGCCGTTGAGGGGGGAAATACTGGGCTGGCTCATAGTCACCGTCTTAATCAATGCAAGCGTGTTGTGTTGGCCGATTTTTATTGGCTCTTATATAAGGCAAGCATACGTCGATCCGTCGCCGAGATAAAGCCCTAAGCTATTGGCGGTGCAGATGCCGTCAGCGGGTGATGGTAGCAGGTGACGCAGAGGGTCACATTGTGTCGGTGAGGGGAAGTGTTAGGCGAGATAGCGGAGTTGCTAGGGCGGCCTAGTGATATTACTTATAACACTTCTATCAAGTTGGCACAGCGGTTGCTTTGTTAAGCTCACCAATACTAATTCTGTGTATAACAGACCTCTGGAGTGACACTTATGAACAAGCAACAATCCGGTTTTACCCTCATCGAATTAATGGTGGTCATCGCGATCATCGGTATCCTCGCCGCCGTCGCCCTGCCGGCCTACCAGACCTACACCAAGAAGGCCAAGTTCTCCGAGGTGGTGTTGGCAACGACGGCGGTTAAGAGCGCCATCGAGGTTTGTGCTCAGACTCAAGCGACGACTGCAGACTTTGATAGCGAATGTATCGGTGGCTCAAATGGTGTTATTGATATAGCTACCGGTAATGGACAGGGCATGCTCGATAGCATTGAAACTACGGCTGGTCCAACTAACGCTGAGGTTTTGGTTACCGCGACGGGCACCAGCGATGTTGACGACCTGACATATATTTTAACCGGAGAGCTAACAAACGGCCAAGTTATTTGGACGCGTAGTGATGACTCTACCTGTATTTCAGCAGGCCTTTGCTAATCGCTTAAGCTAAGCCTCAGCTGGATTAGAAACACCGACCCCTGCGGGTCGGTGTTTTTTTTTGCCTGCTGTAAAGCTTTAGCAGCAGGGTCGCACGCCGATAGAGTTGTCGGCGTCGGCCTTGTCGCTGCTGGCCTGAGCAAGTGGCGGGGGCAGAGTTGCCCTGGGCTTGCTCGATGGCGAGACGGCGGTTAGGTGAGGGCTCGTGGTCCGAAAACTGGCGGCGGTGAGCAGCTATCGATAGAAGAAAAATGTCACAGCTGCAGGATAAAAGCAGAGGCAGGTAATAAGAGGCGGCTAAGAAGGGCTGGGTAAAAAGAGGGGCGGGGCGAGAAGGCCGCCGCCCGGTGTCCGCTTAGCGGCGACGGTTCTTGTAGGCGACGGAGGTGGCCTCGCGGCTCTCTAGGCGAGCGAGGATGCTGGCCATCTCATCGGCCTCGGCGGCGATTTTCTGACGACCGGCCTCTTCCCGCGCCGTCTTCTCGGCGGCGATGGCTTCCTTGATACGTTTCTCTTTGATGCTGTTACCGGTACGGCCGCTGGCGATCTTCGGTGCCTTCAGCGTGGCCTTGGCGGTCTTGCCCGGCTTGCCAATGCGTGGCGCGGCCGTTGCCTTACCGGTGGCTGCGGTTTTGTTGGCTGCGGTCTTGTTGGTGGTGCTCTTGTTGCCGGCAGCGGTGCTGCTGCCCGCGTCGCCGGTGCCGACACCGTTGACGCGCATGGCGAAGACGGTCTTGGCGGCTTCGGAGTGGACCTTTTTGTCGAGGGGGCGGCGGCCGCGGACCATGCCGCTGACCGAGGAGGCCTTGTCGATGTTCTGCGGCGCCAACACAACGCTGGAGTTGACCGTCTTATGGCCGCGCAGACTGATGCCGTCGAACTTCAGCATCGCCTCGCGGTTGAGTGTGGTCAGCTCTTCCATGGAATCGGCGAAGGCCCACTCGCTGACCTGGAAAGCGTCGCTGCCGTAGTCGCGTATGTCATTGTACAGGGGGAAATCTAACCCCGCGGCGGTGGACGAGAGGTATTGTTTCCACTTCTCCTCGGCGGTGTTACGTGCGGTGCCAACATAAACTTCGTTGGTGTGTTGATTGGTGATGGTAAATACAATCACTTAAAGCTTCCCCATTAATACAGCTGAACAACGATGGCCGGTGGCGCGGCAACAGACCGCCGCGCACAAAGGGGGCGTATTATAGGCAAAACCTTATAAATTATAAGGCTTGATATTTGAGTATTTTTTCGGCCCGGATTTGGCGTTGGCCAAATGCGCAGAGGTGAAGCGATGCGCTGATTGCACCGAGTCATCGAACCCGGTGCCAACGCGCAAATAACCGCCGCAACAACCGATTGTTAGGCGGTGATGATGCGCAGCGTGTTGGTGCCGCCGTGCAGGCCGGTGATATCACCGTGGGTGACGATGACCTTGTCGCCGGGCTGGATGTGACCGCGCTCGAGCAACTGCTGCAGCGCCGGCTGTTCGACATCCTGCGGCTGCTGGAACAGATCGAACTCGATGGCGGTGACGCCGCGATACAGCGCCATCTTAGCGCAGCTGTCGGCGTGGCGGGAGACGGCGTAGATCGGCATGTTGGAGGCCAGGCGCGACATCCACATCGGTGTCGAGCCGGACTCGGTCAGACAGAGGATGGCGCGAATGCCGGAGGTGTGGTTGGCGACGTACATCGCCGCCATGGCGATCGACTGGTCGGTGCGCTCGAAGTCGATCTCGAAGCACAGGTTGGCGGCATAGGGACGTACCTGCTTCTCGGCACCGATACAGGTGCGGGCCATGGCCTCGACGGCGGCGATGGGGTATTTACCGGCGGCGGTCTCCGCCGACAGCATCACCGCGTCGGTGCCGTCGAGCACGGCGTTGGCGACGTCGAACACCTCGGCGCGGGTCGGCATCGGTGCCTCGATCATCGACTCCATCATCTGGGTAGCGGTGATGACGCAGCGATTGAGCTGGCGGGCGCGCTCGATCATGTGCTTCTGTACGCCGACCAGTTCGGCGTCGCCGATCTCTACCCCGAGGTCGCCCCGTGCCACCATTACGGCGTCGCTGGCGATGATCATCTGTTCGAGTAGTTGGCGGTCGTGCACGGTCTCGGCGCGCTCGATCTTGGCGACGATGCCGGCGTCACAGCCTTCGGCCTCGAGCAGTTGACGAGCCTGATGCAGGTCATCGGGGCTGCCGGGGAAGGAGACGGCGACGTAGTCACAGCGCAGCTCGGCGGCGAGCTTAATATCGCGCAGGTCTTTCTCAGTCAGCGCGTCGGCGGCCAGTCCACCGCCGAGGCGGTTGAGGCCCTTGTTGTTGGACAGCGTGCCGCCGCTGCGCACGATACAGTGTACGGCGCTGCCGTCGACGCTATCGACCTCAAGTACGATACGGCCATCGTCGAGCAGCAGCTTATCACCGCTGCCGACTTGGTCGGCGAGGGGAGGGTAGTCGACGCCGACGATCTGTTGGTTGCCGGCGTCGGGGTCGAAGGCGGTATCGAGGGTGAAGCGGTCGCCGCTCTCGATGACAATGCGCTGTTCGCTGAAGCGGGCGATGCGAATCTTCGGCCCCTGCAGGTCGCCGAGAATGGCGACGCTGAGCCCGAGTTCATCGGCAAATTGACGGATCAGTCGTGCGCGTTCTCGGTGGTCGTCGGCGTCGCCGTGCGAGAAGTTGAGACGCAACACGTTGGCGCCGGCCTGTAGCAAGGCCTTGAGGGTGTCAGGGTGATCAGTGGCGGGACCGAGGGTGGCGATGATTTTCGTTCTTCTGGGCATTGTTGAGTCTTGATCCTTGGAAGTTAAGTGCAGTTTAAGCACACATTGAGACGGGATGATGACAAGGCTAGCAGATTAGGCCGATGAAATGCTGGAATTGTAACTATACTCGTGTGTAATTTGAGGTAATGTATTAGGCGCATAGGAAAGGGGCGGCTAGAGGCGACCACCCAGTTAGGTGGTCTGCATTGGCCGGCGACTGGTTACAATCGATATTGAATAGTAGCAGTATCGATCAGTAGCAATATTGAGTAAAAGCAATATTGGGTAAAGGCAATATTGGGTAAAGGCAATATTGGGTAAAAGCAATGGCGAGGTCGCCGCAACAATAACAACGATTAAGGTAGGTTTATGATTCCCCATGTGGCACTAAAAGAACAGAAAATTTTAATTGCTGGCCCTACCAGCCAGGTGGCGGCGCCGGTTATCGATGCGCTGCGTACTGATAATACCCTCTATGCGATCGCTCGCTTCAGCGATGAGGCGCAGCGGTTGGCGCTTGAGGCCAAGGGTGTGCACTGCCTGCGCGCCGACTTGGCGACGGATGATCTGGCGGCGTTGATCCCCGATGATATCGATTATGTATTGAACTATGCCGTGGTTAAAAGCGGTGACTTTGCCTATGACCTGAAGGTGAATGCCGAGGGCGCGGGTCGGTTGATCGCGGCTTGCCGTGGGGTGAAGGCGTTCGTGCACTTCTCGTCGACGGCGGTCTATGAATACGCCAAAGGGGAGCTGTGTCGTGAAGACTCGGCCCTCGGTGATAATCACCGGGCGATGTTTCCCACCTACTCGATCAGTAAAATCGCCGCCGAGAGCGTGGTGCGCTTCGCCGCAGAAACCTTCGAGGTGCCGGTGGTGATCGCGCGACTCAGCGTGCCTTATGGTGATAATGGTGGCTGGCCGCTGTTTCATTTACAGATGATGCAGGCGGGGGTGCAGATTGATATTCATCCGGATCGTCCTAACGCCTATAACCTGTTGCACAGCTGTGACTATATCGAGAAGATCCCGGCGCTGTTGGCCAGTGCCAGCCCGCAGGCGGTGACGGTGAACTTCGGTGGTAGTGTCGCCACCTCGGTGGAGGAATGGTGTGGCTATCTGACCGAGATCTCCGGCTTCGAACCCATTTTTAATGAAACCCCGGCCGCCTTCGGGACACTGGCGATCGATACCGAAAAAATGCACGAGTTACTCGGCCCGACGCGTGTCGACTGGCGCGAGGGCATCCTGAGTATGATTCAGAAGATGGCGCCAGGGCTGCTGAAACCGGCCTATCGGCCATAACCTTATAAGCAAATCAAGGAGTGATGATGACCAATGAAGAGTTGCAGTCCCTGCAGAAGAGAGTACAGCGGTTGGAGGCAATCGAGGCGATTAAGCAGCTGAAGGCGCGTTATCTGTCCGCCTGCGATAGCAAGCAGCTGACGCTAATTCGCGATTGCTTCGCCGAGGGTGAGATCGATATCGACTACGGTGCCGTGGGCTGCTTCCGGCACCGCGATGAACTGCTGGCGCTGTTCGACAACGTCGGTAATCACCAGCACATGGTGGAGATGCATCACGGCCAGAACCCACGCATTACGCTGCTGGATGAGGAGCAGGCCGAGGGTGAGTGGGGGCTGTACTACTTTCTTATCAACAGTGAGGAGAATACCCTTACCCAGCTCGGTGGCGTCTATGCGGACCGCTATCGGCTGATCGATGGTCAGTGGCGCATCACGGCCTCTCAATTTACCCCCACCAGCACTTTAGTGAGTCAGTTAGAGCAGGGGCAGGCTGAGATCATGGTCGCGGGACGGCCACCACAAAGTGTGACGCAGGAAGCATAAGGCGATTTAAACGCCTTTTATTATTGGCAATACGCAAGCTTGTGTCATCGGCTTGCCAAGGGATATGGCGTTAAGCGGGGAATGCTGCTAATTTGGCGGGCTGAAATCCCATTAATAGCCTAAACACGCGAAGGAAGTACCGATGCCTAGAAAGGATCTGGATGATTTAAATGATATTCCCAGCCTAATTCCAGAGCGCGATGAGTCGCGAGCGAATTCCACAGGCCACAAGCCCCGTGCGACAGCTCACAGCCATGCGCCGGCACCAGCGGCGACAGCGCAGAAGCAGGGCAGCAGTTTTTGGACCGTGGCGGCTTTGCTGGCGCTGTTGTTGGCGCTGTTGGCCGGCGGTGCCTCTTACTATCTGTATCAGCAGCTGCAGCTGACTAAGCAGGGGCTTGAACAGGCCGATACCCGATTGGGGGCGCTGGAGGCGCGACTGTCGAGCAGCGATGAGTCGATGAACGAGTCCTCGCAGACGATGTCGTTGAAGATCAAGGAAATGGGTAAGAAAGTCGACGAGCACTATAGTCAAATCGACAAGTTGTGGGCGGCGCGTAACGCCCTGTTGAAGACCAGTAAGGCGAGTAACGGTCAGCTCAGTACACAGGCGGCGGCGCTGAAGACGCTACAGAAAGAACTGAATACTAAGATGGCGGCGCTCAAGGTGGCGACAGCTAAAAGCGATAGCAACAGCAGTAAGTTGAAGTCGCTGGCCGATCAGGGCTTGGCCACTAATCTCAGCGTCGATACGCTGGAGCAGACGGTCGAAGAGCAGCAGCGCCAGCTGCGTCAGCTGGTCGATGCCGGTAATAAGCTCAAGCACAGCGGTGGCAGCACCGAGCAACAGCTGAAGGACTTGAGCGAGTGGGTTGATTCTTTCAACGGTTATCGCAAGCAGGTCAACCAGCGTCTATCGGCTCTGGAGAAGGGCTAAGCGCAATCGTTAGCCTGATGATAAAAACGGCCGCTTAGCGGCCGTTTTTGTTACTGACGAAATGATCTTGCTGCACCATAACCTGTAAACGCGAGGGGCTGTTGTAATCAGGCCGCAGTGTGTCGCTAAATCGTGTACAATCACCGCCAAAACGGGCAGCTGTTGTGTCGAGGGGAGGGGGGGACCATCTACCCTGCTGGCTATAGCGCTACCGATAATACGTAGGCGGCGCTCGACCGCCACTATGGTTCAAGCTGAGGAGTAACTTCGATGACCGTGATCCGTCAAGACGACCTGATCGATAGCGTGGCCGATGCGCTGCAATATATCTCGTACTATCATCCGCTCGACTTTATCCAGGGGGTCCATGAGGCCTATCTGCGTGAAGAGTCGCCAGCGGCGAAAGATGCGATGGCACAAATCCTGATCAACTCGCGTATGTGTGCCGAGGGCAAGCGCCCGATCTGCCAGGACACCGGTATTGTCACCGTTTTCTGTAAGGTCGGTATGGACGTGCAGTGGGACGCGACGATGTCGGTGACCGACATGATCAACGAAGGCGTTCGCCGCGCCTATACTCATCCTGACAACGTGTTGCGAGCCTCGATTCTAGCCGATCCTGCCGGCGCGCGGGTCAACACCAAAGACAATACGCCAGCGGTCATCCACTACGAAGTGGTCGAGGGCAATACCGTCGATATTCAGGTGGCAGCGAAGGGCGGTGGTTCCGAGAACAAGTCGAAGATGGTGATGCTTAACCCCTCCGACTCAATTGTCGACTGGGTGAAGAAGACCGTGCCGACGATGGGTGCGGGCTGGTGCCCACCGGGCATGCTCGGCATCGGCATCGGCGGTACCGCTGAGAAGGCGGCGGTGATGGCCAAGGAATCACTGATGGACCCGATCGACATCCACGAGCTGCGTCAGCGCGGCCCACAGAACCGGGTCGAAGAGCTGCGTTTAGAGTTGATGGAGGCGGTCAACGAGCTTGGCATTGGCGCCCAGGGCCTGGGCGGCCTGACCACGGTATTGGACATCAAGATCATGGATGCGCCGACACACGCGGCCTCGCTACCGGTCTGTATGATCCCCAACTGTGCGGCGACACGACACGCCCACTTCGAGCTCGACGGCACCGGGCCGGCGCTGCAGACACCACCG
This sequence comes from Sinobacterium caligoides, assembly GCF_003752585.1. Classification (NCBI taxonomy): domain Bacteria; kingdom Pseudomonadati; phylum Pseudomonadota; class Gammaproteobacteria; order Cellvibrionales; family Spongiibacteraceae; genus Sinobacterium; species Sinobacterium caligoides. Next base: position 34,164 of record NZ_RKHR01000011.1, on the reverse strand, counting down.
AAGCTGGAAGACTGGCCTGAGATTAGCCGCGCCAGTGGCGATGACGTCAAGCGGGTGAACCTGCAAGACGTGACCCAGGCGGAGATGGAGACCTTGCGCAGTGGCGACACCATCTTACTCAGCGGTAAGATGCTGACTGGTCGCGATGCGGCGCACAAGAAGATCGTCGAGATGCTCAACAACGGCGAGCAGCTGCCGGTCGACTTGAAGGGACGTTTCATCTACTACGTGGGGCCTGTTGACCCCGTACGCGACGAGGCCGTCGGCCCCGCCGGTCCGACCACGGCGACGCGGATGGATAAGTTTACCCGCCAAGTCCTCGAACAGACGGGCTTGATGGGCATGATCGGTAAGGCCGAGCGCGGCGATGCGGCGATCGAGGCGATTAAAGATGCCAAGTCGACCTATCTGATGGCCGTCGGTGGTGCAGCCTACCTGGTCTCGCAGGCGGTGAAGAATGCCGAAGTCGTGGGCTTCCCGGAGCTGGGCATGGAGGCGATCTACGAGTTTGACGTGGTCGATATGCCGGTGACCGTCGCGGTCGATAGCCTAGGGGTGTCGGTACACAAAACCGGCCCGCAGATCTGGGCCGAGAAGATTAAGGAGCAGATTGTCGAGGTGAAGTAAGCACCTCCTCGACTAGCGTTAGAAAAAAGCCCTCGCTGCTCGCAGTGAGGGCTTTTTTGCTTGTTATATATGGTCGTCAGTTATGGACGCTGATGGCGTTGATGTTCAGTGGCAAAGCCGAGCGGGGAAAATAGTGCTTACTAAGCTTTGACCTGAGCGGTGATCTGGGTATGCTTCTTCCCCCAAGGATGTTTTCCCCCATCGAGCCATTGAAATAGGACCGCTATGAAGAAGCCAACAATTGTTGTGCAAATACTAATTGCCGTTGCCATCGGCGCATTATTTGCCAGTGTCGCGCCAGCGTGGGCGCAACACTTCGCTATTCTCGGACAGTTGTTTGTCGGTGTGTTGAAGGCCATCGCGCCGGTGCTGGTCTTTGTGCTGGTAATGTCGGCGATCGCTAATAAAGAGGCCGGTGTCGGCAGTGCTAAGGTGGTGAAGACGTTGGTGCTGTACTTGTTGGGGACGTTTTGCGCCGCCACTGTCGCGGTGTTGATGAGCTTCCTATTTCCACAGACGCTGGCGCTGGTGAATGTTGCCGAGGGCGCGCCACCGCAGCACGTCAGCGAGGTGTTGATCAACGTCTTGCTGAGCCTGGTCGATAACCCGGTGCATGCCCTGTTGACCGGCAACTTCCTCGGTGCTCTGAGCTGGGCGGTAGCGCTGGGTTTGGCCTTCAAGCAGGCGCCGGAGGGTTTCAAAAGCAGTATTGCCGTGGTCGCCGATGCGCTGACCAGTATCGTCACCAAAATCATCAAGTTTGCTCCCCTCGGTATTTTCGGCCTGGTTTGTACTACAGTAGCTGGCGCCGGGGTGGAAGCGTTGATGAACTACCTGCACCTAGCGGTATTGTTAGTTAGCTGCATGTTGATCATGGCGCTGCTGGTGAACCCGCTGTTGGTGTTCCTATTGACCCGTCGCAACCCTTATCCGGTGGTGTTGCGTTGCCTGCGCCAGTCGGGCATCACTGCCTTCTTTACTCGCAGCTCGGCGGCGAATATCCCCGTCAACCTCGACCTGTGTCAGCAGTTGGGCATCTCGCGCTCACTGTTCACTGTCACCATCCCCATTGGTGCGACGGTGAATATGGCTGGCGCGGCGATCACCATCACCGTGATGGCGCTGGCGGCGGCGAACACGATGGGCATCGATGTGTCGATAGGCAGTGCGCTGGTGCTGTGTATTATTGCCGCGCTCGCCGCCTGTGGTGCCTCGGGCGTGCCATCGGGCAGCCTGCTATTGATCCCGCTGGCAGCCTCACTGTTTGGTATCGACTACGATATCGCCATGCAGGTGGTAGCCATCGGCTTCATCATCAGTGTGATTCAGGACTCGGCGGAGACGGCGCTGAACTCCAGCTCCGATGTTATCTACACCTATGCCGCCGATCACAGCAACGATCGCTGATAGCGCTTTACTAACACACGCCTCAAGGTGCTGTTTGTGACGGCAGCTTGAGGATGTGTCTGTTGAGCCTTAGATTATTCGTTAGTTTTATTGGCTAGTGTTATTAGATCGCGTTATTGGTTAGCGCTATTGCGCGGCGTTATGGCGCGCTGCGCCGTGTGCTATAGTGATGACGCGTTTACTTCATCATTCATTCGAGACCTCCCGCCGCTATGAACACCCCGACCTTTCTCTGGCACGACTACGAGACCTTCGGCGTCGACCCCTCGCGCGACCGCCCCAGCCAGTTTGCCGCCATCCGTACCGATATGGAACTGAACATCATTGGTGAGCCGATGATGTGGTACTGCAAGCCCGCCGACGATGTGCTGCCGCAGCCGGAGGCGTGCTTGATCACCGGCGTCACGCCGCAGCAGTGCCTGCGTAAAGGGGTGTGTGAGGCGGAGTTTATGGCGTTGATCGACGAGCAGATGTCACGGCCCAACACCTGTAGCGTCGGCTATAACAGCATCCGTTTCGACGACGAGGTCAGCCGCTATGGCTTTTACCGTAACTTCATCGACCCCTATGGGCGGGAATACCTGAACGGCAATAGCCGCTGGGACTTGATCGATGTACTGCGCATGACTTATGCGCTGCGCCCGGAGGGGATTGAGTGGCCGCTGAACGATGACGGCCTGCCCAGCTTTCGCTTAGAGCTGCTCACCGCCGCCAACGGCATCGGTCACGAGAACGCCCACGATGCGCTGAGCGATGTCTACGCGACCATTGCCGTCGCCAAGTTGATCAAAGAGAAGCAACCGAGGCTGTTCGACTACGCCTTCAAGCTGCGGCAGAAGACTGTGGTCGGCGGCATGGTCGACGTGAATAAGCTGACGCCATTATTTAACGTCTCGGGGATGTTTGGCTCGGCCCGCGGCTGCATCTCGCTGGTGGTGCCGTTACTGACCCATCCGGTGAATAAGAATGAGGTGATCTGCTTCGATCTATTGCAGAGCCCGCAAACGTTGGTGGCGATGACGGCGGAGGAGATTGCGCAGTGGCTCTATACGCCGGCACGAGACCTGCCGGCGGGGGTCGTGCGTCCCGCGTTAAAGAGCATCCATCTCAACAAGAGTCCGATGATTGGGCCGGCGAAGATGTTTACCGAGGATGCGGCGATGGCGGCGCGCCTGGGACACGATGTGCAGGCCTACCGAGAGAACTTTAAGGCGCTGCGCACGCAGGACATTGCGGCGATCAAGGCGAAGCTGTTAGCAGTCTATAGTCAGCCACGGGAGTTTGCCGCGATTACCGACCCCGACCGTATGCTCTATAGCGGTGGCTTCTTCAGCCGTGACGACAAGCAGACAATGGCGCGCATTCGCAAGATGGCGCCGCTCGAGTTAGCGGAGTCGAGCTTTAGCTTTGACGATGGTCGGCTACAGGAGATGCTGTTTCGCTACCGCGCCAGAAACTATCCCGAGACCCTGAGTCTCGACGAATACCAACAGTGGCAGGAGTTTCGCGAGTTGCGTCTGATGGATCCTAACGGTGGCGGTAGTATTACCTTCGAGGATTACATGTTGAAGATCGAGCAGCTGTTTAACGAGGGGCGCTCGGATCAGCAGCAACAAATCCTACAGGCGTTGGTAGAGTATGCCGACATTATCGGTGGCGGTTAGCCACTCATTGGTGCGGCCGTGTCTGTTCGGGAGCGTTAACGGTGCTCGTTAGTATCGGTGGCTCGCCGGAGGGTTGTTGCCCTGTGTGTAGGGTCTCGCGCTGCAGGGCATATTGCCCGGGTGCCGGTGACCAGCGATAGATATCGGTGCTCGGGTAGTGCTTCTTGGTAAACTCGATCAGTGAACGCTGCCAGCTGATGTCGGTGGCGGCGCCAATGTACAGTGCCTCGAGCGACTGCTTGCTAAAGGTCTCTTCGTTATACCAGTAGCGACAGTCCTGTATGTTGCAATCGCCGCTCTCATCCTGAGCCGGCAATTTAAATTCACGCCATTCTGCCTCCTGCTGTTGGTCGAGCGATTTATGACAGAGCAGTTCGATGAACTCGTTTTGGCGTGGGGCGACAAACTCGCTGGCGGCGATGCGGTCGAGTTGTGGTTGCGCATCAATCAGCCTGGCGGGCTGGGGGTGGTAACTCAGCGGCCGACTGATCATGCCTTTAGAGAACTTGGCGCGGGTGAAGCCGAGGGCGATACCGCGGTGTTGGTCGCCGTAATGTTGCCAGGCGAATAGGTTGTCGGGTTGCTGGCAGTAACAGCCGATGCGGACCTGTCGGGCGAAGTAGCGCCACTGGTTAAGGCTGTCTTCGGCGTGGATAAAGAAGTGCCGAACCAGCGGCCGGATCAGCGGCTGTAAGTGTTGATAAGCCTCGGCCCGACTCTTGAAGTGGTCAGTGTCACGCCACTGCAGCAGGGTCTGTAATAGCGGCGTTGATGTTGTTCGAGGCGCAGGACTGCTCTCGGCGAAGAGCAGTTCGACCAGATAGTCGCTGAGCCAGTGAATCAACTCGCCGGCGCTGAAATCCACTTCGGCATTGTGGTCTGGGCAGAATAACTCGCCGAGTAGGTGGGGGGCACTGAAACGCAGGGTCTGTTGTTGCAGCACGTTGAGGGCGGTTTCTGGCGGATAATATTTATAGAGTCGATGCAAAATACACCTCTATAACGGTGAATGGCAGTATACAAAGGATAGTCGATACGTCTTAATTGGCGTAGCAGCGAGTGATCGAGGCTCGCCGCCTATAATGAAACGGGGATGGAATAATATATGAGTGCTTCTAAGTCGGTAGAGACGGTCGAGCAGTTTGCGCGTGATGATGCCGAGTTGCTCGATAGTCAGCCGCTATACCAGGGTTTTTTTAGCTGCCAGGGGCTGACCCTGAGGCACCGCCTGTTTGCGGGGGGGTGGAGTGAAGACTACCATCGCGAGCTGTTTGAGCGGGGCAATGCGGCGGCGGTGTTACTCTACGACGCGGCGCGCGACAGCGTGGCGCTGGTAGAGCAGTTTCGGGTGGGGGCGCTGGCGTCGACGCTGCCGGGTGGTGAGCGACCGACACCGTGGCTGTTCGAGGTGGTGGCGGGCATTATCGAGCCCGGCGAGACCGCCGAGGCGGTAGCTCGTCGGGAATCTGAAGAGGAGGCGGGCTGTGTCATCGGTGAGCTGGAACATATCGCGGGCTATTACCCGAGCCCCGGTGCCTGCAGTGAATATATCGAGCTGTTCTGCGCCAGTGTCGACAGCGCCGAGCTGGGCGGTTTGCACGGTCTGAGTGATGAGCATGAAGATATTCGCCTGCATGTGCTGACGCGTGATCAGGCCTGGCAGTGGTTGCTCGAGGGGCGCTTGAACAATGCCAGTACGCTGATCGCGATGCAGTGGTTACAGATGAATGTGACCCGCTTGAGGCAACAGTGGTGACGGCGCAGCGATTGTTCATCGCCATCCCATTATTGCCGGACTTGGCCCAGCAGCTCTGTCAGATGCTGCCGCAGTACGGTGATGACCGCTTCGGCAGCTGGCAGGCGGAGCGCAACCTACACCTGACTCTGCTATTTCTCGGTGAGCAGGGTGAGGCGGAACCAGTTATCGAGCTGATGGAACAGAGCGCCGCCGCCTGTCACCACCTCGACTTTACCGCCGATAGTTTGGCCCTGCTGCCGGCGCAAAATGCCGCTCGCCAGCTGTGGGCGTTTCAGCCGCAGCCGAATAGTGTGTTGATGCAACTGCAGACGCAGCTGGCTGAGCGCTTTACGGCGGCAGGGCTGTATGCTTCATCTCGCGCTTATCTGCCGCACATAACGCTGCTACGCGGCAACGCCGCGTGTCCACTGCCGCTACCACTTGAGCCGGTCGATGGTTTTGCACTCAGCGTCAACCGCATGGTGCTCTATCGTAGCAGTGCCGAGGCACTGCCCGATGGCGGTGAGTGGCGGCACTATGAACCGCTGCACACGACCTACCTCAGTGTTTAATCACGCTGTTGGGGGAATGCGATCGCCGTCGTTGTACCGCCTTGACGGAGCGGCTACACTCGCCTGTTGCCAGCAAGGGCCGTCGATCGCCCTGCCAAGAGAAGAGATGAAGACGTGAACGAACAACCAGAAAACGCCGACTCACCGTCGTCGCCCGAGCCGAGCAAGCCTCGTCGCGGTTTATTACGCTCTAGTGCTATCGTCAGCTTGATGACCATGTTGTCGCGGCTGTTGGGACTCGTCCGAGATGTTTGTTTTGCCCATTATATCGGTGCCGGTGGCGGCGCCGACGCCTTCTTCGTAGCCTTTAAAATCCCCAATTTTTTGCGTCGTTTGTTCGCCGAGGGGGCCTTCGCTCAGGCCTTCGTGCCGGTGCTGTCGGAGTATCAGACACAGCGAGGGCACGGCGCGGTCAAGGCGTTGGTCGACCGGGTGGCAGGTGCGCTGGGCGGTACGTTGTTATTGCTCACCGGTGTCAGTATCGCCGCGGCTCCGTTGATTACGACGGTGTTCGCTCCCGGCTTCATGGCCGATGAGATCAAGTTCCAGATGACGACGGAACTGATTCGCATCACCTTCCCCTACCTGTTATTGATCTCGCTGACAGGCTTTGCCGGGGCGATCCTGAATAGCTACGGTCGCTTTGCCGTGCCGGCGATTACGCCGGTACTGCTAAACATCTCTCTGATCGCTGCGGCCGTACTGTTCGCGCCAGGGCTTGAGCAGCCAGCTTATGCGTTGGCCTGGGGGGTGTTGGTGGCCGGGATGGCGCAATTCCTCTTCCAGCTGCCTTTCCTCTATCGCATGGAGCTACTGCCGAGGCCGCGTTGGGACACTAAAGATCCCGGGGTGCGACAGATTATGACGCTGATGGTACCGGCGCTGTTCGGTGTCTCGGTGAGCCAGATTAACCTGTTGCTCGATACCATTCTTGCGTCGCTACTGCCCTCGGGTAGTGTCTCCTGGCTGTATTATTCCGACCGCCTGACCGAGCTGCCCCTGGGGGTCTTCGGGGTGGCGATTGCGACGGTGATTCTGCCTTCGCTATCGCGGATTAGCGCCAGTGATAACAACGATGAGTTTGCCTCTACCCTCGACTGGGCGGCACGTTGCGTGTTGTTTATCGCGCTGCCGGCAACGGCGGCGCTGCTGGTGTTGGCCGAGCCCATCTTAACGGCGCTGTTTCAATACGGTGCCCTGACTGCCAACGATGTCAGCATGTCGGCACACAGCCTGCGTGCCTACACCATCGGCTTGAGTTTCTTCATGCTGATCAAGGTGCTGGCCCCCGGTTACTATGCGCGCAAGGACACCAAGACCCCGGTGCGTATCGGTATCAAGGCGATGCTGGCCAACATGGTGTTAAACATCGCCTTCGTCGCGCCACTCTACTATTACTTCGGCCAGGGCCATGTCGGTCTGGCCTTGGCAACCTCGGTGTCGGCGCTGTTGAACGTCTACTGGCTGTGGCAAGGTCTACTGCGCGACGGCGTCTACCGCTGGACTCGCCTGTTTATCGTCACTGTTGGCCGCTGCCTGTTTGCCAGCGTGACTATGGCTGCGGCGTTGTATGGGTTGTCGCAGTGGGTGGCGGACTGGTCTGCGCTGCTGTGGTGGATGCGTGTCGGCCTCGTCTTGGCGATCTGTGCGGCCGGTGCGCTGGTCTACCTGTTAACCTTGGCGCTGACGGGTGCGAGGGTAAGACATTTTAAAGCCTCGACATCGGTTTAGGCGGTGACAGTGCTTTTTCGTTGTTTAAGTGCTTGATCCGTGATGGAAGTGGACGGGGTGTAGAGGGCAGCGGCGGAGTGGGGTATAATTCCGCGCCTGCCCGCATACGAGTGAAATGATGGAATTAATTCGTGGTCTCCACAATCTACGCCCCCGCCACCAAGGCTGTGTCGCCACAATCGGGGCGTTCGATGGCGTGCATGTCGGTCATCGCGCCGTCTTGGGACAGTTGCTCGAGAAGGGGAAGGCACTCAACTTGCCGACGGTGGTGATTGTTTTCGAACCGTTGCCGCGTGAGTTTTTCTCGCCACTTCAAGCACCTGCGAGGCTAATGAGCTTTCGTGAGAAGTTTGCGGCGCTGCGTGAGCTGGGGGTGGACCGGGTCTTGCGGATCCAGTTTAACGACCGCTTCCGCATCAAGTCGGCAGAGGACTTTATTCACGAGGTCTTTGTGCAGGGGCTGGGGATAAAATACCTGGTCGTCGGTGATGACCTGCGCTTTGGCCATGATCGCGAGGGCGACTACGAGTTGTTGCGCACAGCGGGTGAAGAGCAGGGCTTCGAGGTGGTTAATACCTCGACATTGCAGATACAGCATGAGCGTGTCAGCAGCACGCGTATCCGCCAGGCCCTAGCCGATAGTGACTTCGCCCTGGTCGATGAGCTTTATGGGCGGCCGTTTTCGATCAGTGGCAAGGTCGTCTACGGACGCCAGTTGGGACGTACTCTCGGGGTGCCAACGGCGAACCTACAGTTGCACAGGCTGCGTGCGCCGCTATCGGGTGTCTACGCCGCAGAGGTGTTTGGCGCCAGTGAGAAGGCGCAGCCGGCCGTGGTCAATGTCGGCACTCGACCGACAGTTGACGACGGTATTAAGGCCATTTTAGAGGCCCACCTTATCGACTTTAAGGCTGACCTCTACGGCAAGGCGATCACGGTGGTGTTTCGTCAGAAGATCCGCGAGGAGAAGAAATTCGACTCGCTGCAAGAGTTAGAACAGAACATTAAGGCCGATATCGAGACTGGCCGAGCTTTTTTTGGTTTGTAAGAATCGTAGTAACAGTCGCGATCGAGCTGCCTTGGGTAGCGCCGTCACTGGCTGTGATAGACATTTAATTAACTAGCATGAACGAAGTGTAAATAACCATGAGTGATTATAAAGCGACGTTAAACCTGCCGCAGACCAGCTTCTCAATGAAAGCCAATCTGCCAAACCGTGAGCCGAAGATGCTGGAGCAGTGGGAGAGTATGAACCTCTACCAGCAGATTCGTGAGCGCATGGCGGGTCGCGAGCAGTTCATTTTGCACGATGGCCCTCCATACGCCAACGGCAATATTCACATCGGTCATGCGGTTAATAAAATTCTCAAAGATATTATTATCAAGTCGAAGACGCTGAGCGGCTTCGATGTGCCCTATGTGCCCGGTTGGGACTGCCACGGCTTACCGATCGAGCTGAACGTCGAGAAGAAAGTGGGCAAGGCCGGTGTCAAGGTCGATGCTGCGACCTTCCGTCAGAAGTGCCGGGAGTATGCCGCGAAGCAGGTCGATGGTCAGCGCACTGACTTTAAGCGTCTCGGTGTGCTCGCTCGCTGGGAGCAGCCCTATCTGACCATGGACTTTAACTTTGAGGCGGATATTGTTCGTTCACTCGGTAAAATTGCCGAAAACGGTCACCTCAATAAGGGCTTCAAGCCAGTGCACTGGTGTCTGGATTGTGGCTCGGCGTTGGCGGAGGCGGAGGTCGAGTACAAAGATAAGCAGTCGCCGTCGATCGATGTGGTCTTCACCGCCGTCGATGCAGCGGCCGTTGCTGGCGCTTTTGGTGCCAGTGTTGAGGGCGAGATCGACATTATCATCTGGACCACGACACCCTGGACACTGCCTGCCAACCTGGCGGTTAGCCTCGGTGCGGAAGTTGATTACGTGTTGGTGCGTGCCGGCGGGCGTCATCTGGTGCTTGCCGAGGCGCTGGCCGAGTCGGTACTGGCTCGCTGCGGTATAGAGGATAGCGAGGTGCTGGGGCACAGTAAAGGTGCGGCGCTAGAGAAGCAACTGTTGCAGCACCCCTTCTACGACAGGCAGGTGCCGGTTCTACTGGGAGATCACGTCACTACCGATGCAGGTACCGGTTGTGTACACACCGCTCCAGCACACGGTCAGGAAGATTTCGTGATCTGTCAGCAATACGGCATCGAGGTTTATAACCCGGTGGGTGGTAACGGTGTCTATCTGCCCGACACCGAGATCTTCGCTGGCCAGCATGTGTTCAAGGCCAACAAGACCATCGTCGAGGAGTTGGAAACGCGTGGCAAGCTGCTGGCGCACAGTGAATTCGAACACAGTTATCCACACTGCTGGCGTCATAAGAGCCCGATCATCTTCCGTGCTACACCGCAGTGGTTTGTCAGCATGAATCAAAATGGCTTGTTAGATCAGGCTTTAGGTGAAGTCGAAAAGGTCGAGTGGTTGCCAGAGTGGGGCCGTGCACGTATCGATAGCATGCTAAACGACCGCCCCGACTGGTGTGTCTCACGACAGCGCACCTGGGGGGTGCCGATTGCGCTCTTTATCCACAAGCAGACGGCTGAGCTACACCCTGAGACGCCACGTCTGATCGAGGCGGTTGCTCAGTTGATCGAGCAGCAGGGCATTCAGGCCTGGTTTGATCTCGAACCTGAGTCTTTATTGGGAGCCGAGGCGGCCGACTACGATAAGGTGTCGGATACCCTCGATGTCTGGTTCGATTCAGGTGTCACTCACGCTGCCGTGTTGCAGCGCGAAGAAGGCCTTAGCGCCCCTGCGGATCTTTACTTGGAAGGTTCGGATCAGCACCGCGGCTGGTTCCAGTCGTCGCTACTGACCGCGACGGCGATGACCGGCCAGGCGCCGTATAAGGCCTGTATGACACACGGTTTTGTGGTCGATGAGAAGGGGCAGAAAATGTCCAAGTCGATCGGCAACGTGATCGCGCCGAAAGAGGTGACCCAGAGCCTGGGTGCAGATATTCTGCGCCTGTGGGTGGCGGCGACCGACTACCGTTCGGAGATGCGCGCCAGTAACGAGATTTTTAAGCGTACCGCCGACTCCTATCGTCGTATTCGCAATACCTCGCGCTTTTTGTTGTCGAATCTCGAGGGTTTCGATCCGGCCGTTAACTGTGTCGACCAGGAGCAGATGATTGCGTTGGATCGCTGGGCCGTCGATCGTGCCTACGAGTTACAACAGGAGATCATTGAGGCTTTTGATAGCTATAACTTCCACAGCATCTATCAGAAGATTCACAATTTCTGTGCGGTCGATATGGGGGGCTTCTACCTCGATATCATCAAGGACCGTCAGTACACTACTGGCGAAAATAGTCTGCCACGTCGTTCTTGTCAGACAGCGCTGTACCATATCTGTGAGGCGCTGGTGCGCTGGTTAGCGCCCATCTGTAGCTTCACCGCGGAAGAGGTTTGGTCGTTTATCCCGGGACAGCGTGCGGATTCTGTCTTCCTTGTCGAGTGGTACCAAGGGCTTAGTGAGATGCCTGCCGCTGGCGAGTTTGGTCGCGATTATTGGGCCGATGTGAAGCAGGCGAAAATTGCCGTTAACCGAGAGGTTGAGAAGCTGCGCAAGGAGATCGGTGGTTCGCTGAAGGCGGAGATCACTCTCTACTGTGATGAGCGTATTCGGACGGTACTACAGCACCTTGGCGATGAGTTGCGCTTTGTCTTGATCAGCTCTAAAGCGGAGATCGCCGCACTGGCCGATGCCCCAGCTGACGCGCTCGACACCGAATTAGAGGGGCTGAAGGTGGTTATCAAGGCAAGCGAGGCGGAGAAGTGTGAGCGTTGTTGGCACCACGCCGAGAGTGTTGGCAGCATTGAGCAGCACCCGACACTCTGTCAGCGCTGTGTCGACAATATCGATGGAGACGGTGAGGTTCGCCACTTCGCCTAATAGCGCGTATTAGTGTCGGCGAGGTATCGTCGCACTACCGATTATTTTAGTGAGGCTCGCTGTCTGCGAGTCGATCTTTATTTGAGAGACATAGCATGAAGTGGTTTTGGTTTGCGTTAGCTGCGCTGGTGGTCGCAATTGATCAATACACCAAGTTCCTCGCTAGTACTGAGTTGGCTTACCTGCGGCCGCTAGAGGTAACCAGTTGGTTCAACCTGATGTTGGCGCATAACGAGGGGGCTGCCTTTAGTTTTCTGAGTGATGCCGGTGGTTGGCAGCGCTGGTTCTTTACCGCCATTGCGTTAGCGGTTGGTGTGGTACTGGCGATCTGGCTTTGGCGTCTGCCGAAAGAGTCGGTCTGGATGTCCTGTTGTTTAGCGTTGATTCTCGGTGGTGCAATTGGCAACCTGATCGATCGTGCTTTGCTGGGGCATGTGGTCGACTTTATCTCTGTGCATTACGCAGGGCGTTACTACTTCCCGGCTTTTAATATCGCCGACAGTGCGATTAGCGTTGGTGCGGTCATGTTGATCATTGATAGTTTTCGCCCCAATAAGGCGGTTGCAGGTTGACAGCATCTATTGGCCTTAGGGTCTAGATTGTCGGTCTCTATGGGATGTATTAGGCAGTATTTAACCGAAGAGCAAAAGCGATGACTGGTAAAAGTATTAGTAAAGACTCTCGAGTCACCCTTCACTTCACCTTGAAGCTGGCTGATGGAGCGGTTGTTGATTCGACCCTCGAGCGGGAGCAGCCCGGCAGTTTTGTGATGGGCGATGGCACCTTGTTGCCGGGCTTCGAGCAGGCGCTACTTGGTCTGCAGGCAGGAGAGAAACACCAGGCGGTGGTGACACCGGAGGGTGCGTTTGGTCAGCCGAACCCGAATAACGTGCAGACGATGCCGCGCAAGCAGTTTAAAGATATGGAGCTGGAGCTGGGCTTAATGTTGAGCTTTGCCGATGCCAATAAGGCAGAGTTGCCCGGTGTCGTGCGACGTATTACCGACGAGGTAGTAGAGATCGATTTTAATCACCCGTTGGCGGGCCAAGATATTATTTTCGAGGTTGAGATTCTCGAGGTGGCCTAAACTGCGTCGCCCTAGAGTGTATAAATTCTGCTTTTATCGACGCTGATAAAAGTAGAGACGATGGTAAAATTTTTGTTATAGAGCGATAGCTGTTATGTTTTCTAACCACGAGTTAACAAGCCAAGAGTTGCATGGTATGAAAATAAAATTAGCCAACCCGCGCGGCTTCTGTGCCGGCGTCGATAGGGCGATCGACATCGTTAATAGAGCCTTGGATATTTTCGGGGCGCCGATCTATGTGCGGCACGAGGTCGTACACAATAAATTTGTGGTCGATAATCTCCGTGACCGCGGTGCAATCTTCGTCGAAGAGCTCGATGAGATACCCGACGATAGTATCGTTATCTTTAGTGCTCACGGTGTGGCTAAGTCGGTGCGAGTTGAGGCTGAGCGTCGTGCGTTAAAAGTGTTTGATGCCACCTGCCCATTGGTAAGCAAGGTACATATGCAGGTGGTGCGCGCCAGCCGTCAGGGCGGTGAGTGCATCCTTATCGGTCATCGCGGTCACCCGGAAGTCATTGGCACCATGGGGCAGTTCGACGATGAGAACGGTGGCTCGATCTATCTCGTGGAAGACCCGGAGCAGGCCATGGCGCTGCAAGTACGTGATCCTGAGGCGCTGAGCTATGTCACCCAGACGACGTTGTCGATGGATGATACGGCCAAGGTTGTCGAAGTACTGCGAGAACGCTTTCCGGCGTTGAGCGCCCCACGCAACGATGATATCTGCTATGCCACGCAAAATCGGCAGGACGCGATTAAGGTATTGGCGCAGCAGTGTGATCTGGTATTAGTCGTGGGTTCACCGAATAGCTCTAACTCCAACCGTCTCGCCGAACTGGCGCTGCGTATGGGAGTAGAATCCCACCTGATAGACAGCGTTGACGATATTGACTCGGCGTGGTTAAAGGGTAAGCAGAGTATCGGTGTGTCGGCGGGCGCGTCGGCGCCAGAGGTACTGGTGCAACAAGTCATTGAAGGCTTGCGCAGCCTCGGTGCTGAGCCGCCAGAAGATATTCTTGGGCAGCCGGAGGATGTGACTTTCTCTATGCCCCGGGAGTTGCGGGTCGTGGAGTTACGTTAAGCTTCACTGTATTGAATGCTGTTTGTTATTAAGCCGCTGGTAAAGAAGCGGCTTTTTTTTGCCTGTGAAAAGAGTGAAGCAGGTATTAAGGCGTGATTCCTAGCCAGCTTCACGATCTGCTTAACCGTTGGTCAGTACAAAATAGCCGTTTGTCAGAGGCTGCTGTGTTGCTTACTGCTGTTGATATAGATTAGTAATCAGAAAATTAACATCGACTGCAGTATGTCTATTGAGGTCATCTTGGATAAATGATGAATAAAAAAGCACAGCGAGGTGTAACCCTACTTGAGTTATTAGTGGTGCTGGCAATTTCGGCGATTTTGTTACTCGTCGCATTACCAAGTTTTAAAAGCCTACTCGCTAAGCAGCGCTTTGATGCGGATATCGAGGCGGCGATGATAGCGATGAAATATGCGCGATTAGAGGCTTCTCGCCGGCAAGATTTTATTTATGTCCACAGAGACGGTAATGATGGCGAAAATGAATTTACTATCGCTGAGGCTGCCACGGTGGGTGGGGCAGAGACGATTTTAAAAATAGTTAAAACCCAGCTCGACGATAGTGTGGGCGGAGAGGATAGTTTTTATTTTAAACCTAATGGGACGATTAGCGGCGCTAATACGCGTGTATTCAAATTTTGTCGTGAGAGCGGAGAAAATGGCAGGCAAATCGAAATACTATTGTCAGGCCGTATTCGTCTCTTCTCCATTGCCAGTGCGAACTGCCCCTAGGAGGTAATTGCCTAATGCACAAAAATAAACAGGCTGCATTTGCCATGGTTGAAGTGTTGGTTGCGATGCTAGTGATTGTCGTTGGTTTGCTGGGAATGATGGCGTTTCAGATGCAAGGTTTACGTAACAACTTACGCACACAGTCGCACAGCCAGGCAATCATCCTAGCTTACGATATGGCGGAGCGGATGCGCAGTAATCGTGGCGGTTGGGAAGATGGCGATTACGATGCTATTACCGACAAGGGGAGTGAGGTGAGCTGTAGTGATTGCAGTTATCAACAAACAGCGGATAACGACGCTTATCGCTGGATTAGTGAAATAGAAGGGGTGCTCCCAGGTCATGGCTCAGAGGTGGCTGTCGGCACTGTGATGAAAGAAAATGGCGGAGGCAACAAACAACAGTGGTGGAATATCTCGATCACCTGGTATGAAAAGGCAGAACTGATCGGCGGTGACCCTGTTGAAAAAAACTATTTATTGACGGTGACGCGCTAATGAAGAGAAAAATGCAATCACAGCTGGGTCTTACTTTAGTTGAACTGTTAGTGGCGATGGCGATTGGAGCGATCTTGATACTGGGGGTTTCTGAAACCTTTGTGACGCACAAGATGAGCCACTCGCTGCAACTGGGTATCGGTCATGTGCAGGAGGGGGGGCGCATGGCTGTTGCAATGATGTCGCGTGATGTACGTATGGCAGATTATTGGGGATGCGCCAAAAACGGCATTAACTTGAGCAGTAGTATTGGTTTTAATGCTAACGACGATAAATATGACTTTCTAACCGGAGGGGCAGGGGGCGTGTCGGGCAAGGATGTTGTCGGCAGTATGACTATTGATGGGCTACCGGTAGTCGATGGCAGCTCGGTAGTCACTCTGCGAGGCGCTCAACCCTCAAGCTGTACGGTTACTACTACCGGCACTGATCTTAAATTGGCGACGATTGGTATTTCCGGTTGTGAGGTAAAAAAGAATACCGTGGTGGCTATCAGTAATTGTCTGGCTGGTGATATTTTTGTTAATTCAGCGGCCGATAATGCCAGTGTTCTCGGTTATAAAAGCACAGGGACGACGCCACCCAATAACGCAGGCAGTCAGGTGATACACTGTGGGGTGGGCAATGACTCATGTC
Organism: Sinobacterium caligoides; assembly: GCF_003752585.1. Taxonomy (NCBI): domain Bacteria; kingdom Pseudomonadati; phylum Pseudomonadota; class Gammaproteobacteria; order Cellvibrionales; family Spongiibacteraceae; genus Sinobacterium; species Sinobacterium caligoides. The sequence continues at coordinate 18,445 of NZ_RKHR01000011.1, read as the reverse complement.
TTTCTCAGCCGTATGAGGTCGGCGCACAAATTTTATTCCCCTACAGTGTTAGTTATTTTGTGTCTGTTGGTGCCAGTGGCGAGCCTGGTCTTTATAAATACGATGCGTTAAAAAATAATAGCAGTGAGTTGATCGACGGGGTTGAAAGTATGAAGGTCAGTTACGCGATCGATCTAGATTATGATTCCACGAAATCGATTGTGGACTTAGAAGCTCCCTCTCGCTCTGTGCATACCTATATGACAGCAAAACAAATTAATCAAAAGCCCAACATTAAGTGGGAACAAGTGATTGGCCTGAAGGTTGATTTATTGTTACGAAGTGATGATGGAGTACGGTCAGAATCGAAAACAGTAACCTTCAATGGCGTCAACTACGGTGGCGCTGATCGTCGAATGAGGGAGATCTTTAGTTCGGTAATGAATATTCGTAATCGCAGTGTACCCAGCTCGGAGGGGTTATAAAAATGAGACAAGTGAGATATAAGCAGCAGCAGGGTGCAGTGTTATTGCTGGCTTTACTGCTGTTGATCGCCGCGAGTATATTGGCTCTTTCTGGGCTTAGCAGCTCCGCTATGCAAGCACGGATGGTCGCGGCAACAGCTGATAGTGTGACGGCATTATCTTCGGCAGAAATGGCGTTAAAGAAAGCAGAATCTGAGATTGGCCATATGAAACTAGCCGATATAGCCACTTTTGACGCAATAGGCCCACACTATGCCAAGGGATTGGCTGCCGTCGGTGATGAGGCCTTCGATACGAGTAAGTGGGTGGGGGCTAGCCCGGTGAACGACAACCCCGACGGTATTGAAGATGGTCTATATATTATCGAATTGATGAACGATGCTAACGGTTATACGGATGGAGATATTATCAAGGCAAATAATATCTTCGGAGCCTCGGATAATGCAGGCGGTAATATTTTTAACGGTGGCGGAAACAAGGCCGATACCGGTGCGTATACCTTCCATACCTTTCGGGTCATTGCAAAAGGCTATGGCCGCTCTAAGAAAACGGTGCGGGTCGTCGAGGCTTATTATCGCAAAGGTTTCTTAAATTAAAGGCGCAATAATGAAACAGCAAGGTTTTACATTAATTGAAACATTGGTCGTGATTGCGATTATTGGCATCATTACAGCGATAGCAATGCCAAGTTATCAAGAGCATGTGAAAGAGGCCAAACGATCGCAGGCGAAGGCGGCTCTGATGGCGTTTTCGGCCCGTTTAGAGAGAAATTATGCGGAGACGATGAGCTATGAAACGAAAAGTGATGGCTCTGTGGTAACTGCAGCATCTATTTTTTATGAGAATGTGCCAGAGGGAAGCTCTAACGGAGAGCGGGATTATCGTTTGAAAGTTATCGCCGATAAAACGGATGATGATCAGTTCACGATACGGGCTGAAGCGGTTAATGCGATGAGTGATGACGGTGACTTCGAGTTAAATAGCATCGGTGAAAAGAAGTGGGCTGATAGATCCTGTTGGAAAAAATCCTGTTAATAACACCTAGGCCACCGCGTACAGCGCAGGGGAGAATGATGAAAAGAATTTATAAACAAGGCCTGATTGTATCGGCGTTATTAACGACACAAACACTTTTAGCAGGCCCTGCTACTTTATCCACAGTACCGATGGTGACGTCTGAGGATGTGCGACCTAATATCATGTTGCTACTTGATACCTCGGGGTCGATGAACTATTCCCTTAAAAATGGTGATTGTAGGCATGACGTAAATGCAAGAGTGCCTTGTCGTATTGATTTGGCTAAGAGGGCGGCGGAATCACTCGTCGATAGGTTGGATTTTGTTCGTCTAGGCTATGGTACGTTTAGTAGCCGACATACAGGTCAAGGTGGGCGTTTACGTTATGATATTGCTGACTTAGATAATCAGGTTAAAAAGGATGTTAAACAGGCTATTTCTACAACGAGAGCCAGTGGCGGCACTCCATTAGCTGAGTCGTTAGAGGGCTTGGGGCGATATTTTAGTAAAAAGAATGGTAGCCCCCAGAGTAAAGAGTTTCTCGACAACTTGGACGATGATACGAAAGCACCTAAAGCTTCCGATGTTATTCAGTATTACTGTCAAAAAAACTTTATTATCGCACTGACAGATGGTGCGCCATCACAAGATGACGGTGTTTCTAAATACATTAAAAATTATGATAAAACTAAAGACTATAGTTATAGAGAATACTATGTCTCTGATGCTACGCATAAGCTTTATGACACTGACTTTCGGCCAGACATAACAGATCCTAGTGACCCAGAGCATATTAATAATGTCATCACCTACTTGATCGGCTTTGCGGAAGAGAGTGTTTATGGTGCAAATACGGCAACAGGAAAGATGTTGCGTGATGCGGCGACAGGGGACCCGAAACTAGAGGAGGGTGGAACACGTTTGGAGGGCAAGTTCTACCCCACGGCGGACGAGAATGCGCTCGACGAAGCGTTTAAGTCAATCTCTAATGATATCGCGGCGAAAGTCGGCAGCTCGTCGACGGTGAGCTTTAACACCTCCAGCATTCAAAATGGTAGCGAGGTGTACTTTGCCCGCTTTAATACCGCAGGCTGGTCAGGCGAGCTGGGCTCTTACCCGATTAATAGCGACGGGACGATTAATGAAGAGGCTAACTGGACGACGGCTGATACTATCGACAAAATGTCTGACCAGGATATGTCTGCTCGGGTCATTTACACCTACTACGACATTAGTAATTATTCTAACGATCTAAATTCAGCTGCTACTGACAGCAAGAAACATGATGGTAAAGGGGTAACCTTCCGTTACGATAATTTGACGTCATATCAACAAGCGGACTTTAAACGTGGCACAGATACGTCAGCACAGAACTATCTGAATTATATCCGTGGTGAGCATCGACATGAGATACGCAACGGCGGCACATTGCGTGATCGTAAGTCTCGTATTGGCGATATCGTTAACGCGGCCCCAGTGTATGTGGGTAAGGCGAATATGTGGGACGATCATATGAAGGTTGGCGGCGTTAGTTACGCCGATTTTAAAGAGACCGTCAAAGATCGTACACCGATCGTTTACGTTGGGGCTAACGACGGTATGCTGCATGGCTTCAACGCTTCTGATGTCGAGTCAGTGATGGGCTATGAAGAGCTGGCTTTTGTCCCTGCCAGTGTTTATAGCAATGATCTAAGCGAGGGGCTGCATTACTACGCTGATAAAGATTATCGTCACCGTTTTTATGTCGATCTCGCGCCGACCTATGCCGATGCAGGCGTTAACGGCAAGTGGAGGAGTGTCATTGTCGGCGGTAATCGTGCTGGGGGGCGTAGTATTTTCGCTCTTGATGTAACTAACCCAGCAAGCTTTCACAATACAGACAAGGCTGCTAACAAGGTGGTGATGTGGGAGTTCACCCACCCGGATATGGGTGCTAGCTATAGTCGCCCTCAGGTTGCGCAGTTAAATAACGGTCGTTGGGCGGCAATTTTTGGTAATGGTTATAACACTAATGACAACGAAGGACATGACGGCAAGGCCAAGTTGTTTATCGTCTATTTAGATGCGGACCCCAGCGATGGCTGGCAGCAAGGCAGCGGTGAAAACGCGGATTATTTAGTGTTATCGACAAAGAATGGTGAGAGTGCCAATAACAACGTGCGCAATGGTTTATCGACACCGAGGCTCTATGATCTCGATGGTGATAGTACGGCGGATAGAGTTTTTGCCGGTGACGTGATGGGAAATATGTGGGCTTGGGATCTGTCGTCCGATGACGCAGATGACTGGGGTATCGCCTATAAGAAGGACGGTAAGCCTCAGCCGCTCTATACTGGCAACGAAAAGGCACCGATCACGACGCAGCCGATTATTCTCTACAACACCGATGTTGATGACGATGGTGACACAACTACGAAAAACTTAGTGGTACTGTTTGGTACAGGTCAGTTTGTTACCGGCGGCGATAAAACGACCACGGACACGCAGCATTTCTTGGCTGTGCATGATAATGGTATCGGCGGCATTGAGCTCGACGACTTGACGCCGCGGACAGTTAGCACGCAGACGGACAAGCGAAATATCACAGCGGGGGATAAAGTTGATTGGCAGCGCACTAAGGGGTGGGCGTTGGCCCTACCCGATGAGCGTGAGCGACTAGTGGTATCCCCGTTTGTGCGCCGCCACGTCGTCTTCTTTAACACGTCGATTCCAGACAATATTCCCTGTAGCGGTGGCGGCAGTGGCTGGCAGATGGCTGTAGAAGCCCTCGATGGTTTGGACCCAACGGCGTCAGCCTTTGATAGCAATGGTGATGGCGTAGTGGATAGTGAGGACGCAATTTATGCTGGCAAACATTTCGACCACGGCCTGCCTTCAGAAACGTCGACGCAGGGCAATAATGGTTACACGCCTGGCAGCGATGGCAAGCTGCCAGAGCCCGATGCAATGCGCAGTCTGTCAGGCGCGACGACTCGATTGAGTTGGACGGAGTTGCTTCGCAAGGGCTGATGTTTTAATGATGAGCCCTGACGACGAATATCATTCGCAGTCAGGGCCTGCGTTATAACTTTCGACTATACCGTCCTGGTTGTGGTCTTTTTGAAAGTAACTTCTCCCCCCCATGTTGATGGTGAGCATCTTGGCTTGCTTGTCCTTATCTTCACCGTGTTTTGGGCAGAGAGTAAAGGTGCCAGGATTTTTGTTCATTCCATTTGCCTTGAAGCTTAGATAGCGTCGATTGTTCCAGCTGATGTCACTATCACGCCCCTCACTCTGCCATACTCGCAACAGTTGATCGTTATCGTTTATCTGTTTGTTGCCATCGTGGTCGCTGAAGACGCTAATGGCGTTATTCCAATTGTTGCTGCAGCGCTGATTACTGTAAGGGCAGACGACAACGTTATCGTTGTGGCGCACAGCATTATATCGGGCAAGGCTCAGCAGTTGCTGTAATGTTAGGCCGTCGGCGGTGATGCGTTGGCGTATCAGTAAGTGTTCAAAGCCGCCTAGTTGGCTGCTTAGGGTGGTAATAATCGCGAGTACGGTCAGTATTTCGATAAGGGTTGTACCGAACTGCTTCGAGGGGGGAATAAGAGTATGCATAACGTTAGCCTCCTTGCTGTAAACGTTATGCTGAATGTAGTGTTTTTATTGGTGGCTGTGCACCTAATTTAGGGGGTAAATAGCTACTCTAAATTAAGTTTCTTCAGCTTATAGCGTAGGGCTCTAAAAGAGATACCAAGTAGCTTGGCTGCTGCCGTCTTATTCCACTTTGTTTCCTCTAAGGCGTTGGCGATGGCCTCTTTTTCGATGCTGGATAAAAACTCCTCAAGCGAATCAAACTCTTCTTTACCGCTGATACTGGGGTAGAGTTCTGAGTGTTGAGTGGCGCTACTGTTCTTACTGTTGTTAGCAAGGTGTAGGTCGCTTGCGGTGATGGTGTCGTCATCGCACATGGTATAGGCGCGCTCTAGAATATTCTCCAGCTCTCGGACGTTACCCGGGAAGGCGTAGCGTTGTAACTCTGCAATGGCTTCATCGGTGAGGCAGGGTGTTTCGCCACCCCATTCTGCAATGAGTTTATTAAGGATGTGCTGACACAATATCGGGATGTCAGCAGGGCGTTGCCTTAGTGCAGGGACCAGCAACTCAATGACGTTGAGTCGATAGTAGAGGTCGGAGCGAAAGCGTTGTTCCTCTACTTCGAGAGCTAGGTCTTTGTGGGTAGCGCTGAGTATGCGGGTATCGATGACTTTTTCTTTTAGCTCTCCGACCGCGCGTACCGATTTCTCTTGTATTGCGCGCAGTAGCTTTACCTGCATGGCCAGTGGTAGGTCGGCGACTTCGTCAAGGAACAGAGTGCCACCGTTGGCGGCTTCAAATAGGCCGATCTTATCGCTGCTGGCACCGGTAAAACTACCCTTCTTATGGCCGAAGAATTCACTCTCCATTAGCTCGGCGGGAATGGCACCACAGTTGACCGGTATGAAGGGGCCATCGGCTCGGGGGCCACTGCTGTGTATAAGTCGTGCTACTAGTTCTTTACCGGTGCCGGACTCGCCGCTGATATAAACTGGCGCCTGGCTACGAGCGAGTTTGTTTATCTTGCTGCGCAGCTGGGTGATGGCCTCGGTATCGCCTAGCAGCTCTACTTGGTTTGGTGGGGGACTTTTGCTCTCTACTGTTGCGTTTAAACTCAGAGCGCTGTCGATCAGCTTGCGAAGTTGGGTGAGATCGATGGGCTTGGAGACGAAGTCAAAAGCACCAGCTTTCAGTGACTCAACGGCGGTCTCCATGCTGCCAAAAGCGGTGATGACGGCGACGGGTAGCTGGGAGTAGTGTTGCTGAATATAGCTCACTAACTCAATGCCATTGCCATCGGGTAGGTGCATATCGGTTAGACACAGATGGTAGTCATTTTGGCTGAGTAGCTGTTTCGCCTTGCTGATATTCTCTACGGCGGTGGTGTTCAGCCCCATGCGACTCAGGGTGATCTCGAGTAGCTCCCGGATATCGGGTTCATCGTCGATGATGATGACGTCTAAGGTATTGCTCATTCTTATTAACTCGTAGGCCAGCGTTTCATTGGGTGTGAGAAGGTGAGCTTAAAACAACTTCTGCCACGTTGATCGCGCTGGTAGTGCAATAGGGTGTGATTGGCTTCACACATTTCACGACATAGGTACAGGCCTAGCCCACTGCCGGTACTCTCTGTGGTGTAAAAGGGTTCAAAGACTGTATCGATCTTATCTTCGGCGATGCCTGCACCAAAATCAACTATGTCTATCTGCGGTAGTTTATTGTTCTCGTCGGTATAGCCTCGAATAATGACAGACTGTTCTCCACTTACTTGCTGACTATAACGTATGGCATTCTCGCAGAGATTGATGAGTACTTGGTTTAATTGCCCTGGGTCGAAGTTAATGTGGATATCATGCTCGAGTTCAAGGGTCACTTGACTGGCCGGTTGACTGTGTAGGAATTGTTCTTTGAACTCTCGAAGATAGTTGGTCATCGACAGTTGCTCTGGACGTGTTTCTCCGCGTCGTGAGATGCTGAGGACGTTTTCAATAATGTCATTCATCCGCAAGCAGTTGTTCTGTACTATATTTGATAGTTTGAGGTCGGCGCTATCAAGTTGTTCGCTCTCCTTGAGCAGCTGTGCGGCATGACTAATAGCGCCCAGTGGATTGCGGATTTCGTGGGCGATGCTAGCGGTAAGGCGACCGAGAGAGCTGAGCTTGATCTGCTGGGCCTGCTGCACCAATAGTCGATCATCTTCGAGGAAAATGATCGATTCATGCTCATTATTTGGGCTTAGAGGGGCAAAGTTAACCCGTATTTTAGGGCCGGAAGCGTAGGGTTCAAAAAGTAATGAATGTTGTTGAGGGTCGTTTAACCAGCGATCATACTTATCGGCTAGCAAGTTGGGTAATTGTTGTGTCGCAGTGCTAAGCATGGTTTTGTTACCACCCAGTAGTCGCTGCGCGGCCTTATTTATTAGGCGTATCTTATGTTGCTTGGTGGCTACTATCACGCCAGTTTGCATGCGCTGTACGATTAGCTGATTGAGGTGTTGTAGGTCGGCGAGGGTTGACGCCTGCTCGCTAGCAAGCTCCTCGCTTTTTAATATGCGATAGGCTAGGCGCTGTACCAATATGCTGGCGAGGAAGAAAATGACGCCTTGTACGGCAGCGGAGAGCAACAAATGGCTGTAGCCGTTACCGAGTTCGAGGTATTGGTAGCCACTGCGAGTAAGGACGGCAATGGTGGCGATAGCGGCGAGCAAGAGAGAAATTGTGGGCCCCATGGAGATGGCGCCTGAGGCAATGATAATGATTAGTAGCAAAGAGAGGGCATTACCGGCCGTACCTGAGGCATAACACAGTAGGCTGATGACAGTGATGTCGATAATAAAACAGAGCAGCAGAGTGCCACGCACTTGCTTTGTCGATAGTGTAATGCCGAGCATGATGAGATTGGCCAGGCAGACAGCGCCATAACTAATAATGCTCAGCGCAAATAGGTTGGGGTATAAGTTACCAATAATTTTTGGTTCCAGCTCTATAAAGAACATGGTTAACAGGCACAGGCAAAGAAATATCCTGTAGAAAGTATAGTTGCGGAAAAATAGTCGTTCCGTATCAGGAGAGAGCATTCTTTATTGTCTCGGTGTGTCGAAGGTATCGAATCGAGTCTACCTTAGATGGCGGAAAAGTCGTAGTGTTAGAGTCGAAGGGGAGCTGAAGGCTATTTAGGTAGGCGGAACTTGATCGGTAGTTTAACGACAAACTCCTCGCCAGCGAGTGCGTTAGGAGCCGCAGGGTAGTTGGACTTACGTACGGCTTTAATTGCCGCGCTGTTGAGAGAGTGATGCGGAGAGAGCTGGTTTTGATTCAGAGTGATGACCTCACCTTTGCGATCAACAACAATCGTTAGAATAATATCACCCTCAAGGTTGCCGTCGATGGCAATGTTAGGGTAAGTGATGTGGCGATAGGTTTCTTTAAGTATGTTAGAGCGATGGCTGAGCTGCCTACTTTGCTGTTGCTTTTTCTTCAGGCTGTCGTGATCGTTGAGTTGCTTGGTAATCGTTGTAGCTTTGCTCGGTCGGTGTACGGTTAGCGGAGGTGAAGGCTCGCTATGCTGTTTGAGCGCTGTCGGTGTGCTAGCGGCACTAGCGACGGAAAGCTCGGTAACAGCTTTTGGTGTGGTATTTTTATTTTGCGAGTTGGCACCTGACTTGGTGTCTACGGCTTGCCAGCCTGCTGATGCCTTTTTCCGTTCCGGTGAAGCCTGCATGTGGGTGTAAGTGTTGATGAGAGAGATAGTCTTGGGGTCGCTGCCTAAGTTGAGTAGTTGTGATTTGAATTGGCTTGATGGCGGCCGCTTGCCAATCCAACTCCTTAGTAACACATTGAAGAAACCCGCGTTGTTAAATTTTCCGATAAGTTGATTGTTGATACGCACCTCGACGAGCTTTTGCTGGTTGAGGGTAATAGAGACCTCGTCTTCTCGCAGTAGTGGTTGGTTAATCAAGCGGGTGAAACGTAGGATATCGTTGTCGTAATCGTTGAGTTGTTGTTGGTTGTTATTGATTGAAATGCTCTCCAGCCAATACTGATTGAAGCGACGAGCCGAGAGCTGTTGTTTGAGGATTTTTAAGGAAATCTTCCCCTGTGTCGGCGCTTGTAATATTGTACCGGCTGAATGGTTGCGCTTCTTAAGAAAGAGCGCAGCGATGAAGTAATCTTGCGTGTGTTTGTTGTAGACGGTAATACCGTTTAGGCGTAGGGATTCTTGGGCAATGGCGGAGGTTGATAGCAAGAGCACAAGTATAGCTGTTGTCATTGTTTTCATCGCATATCCTTGGAGCTGCACGCTACTGCAGTGCAGATTCTTGTTATTATTGTATTGGCGCCATATTCCTTACCTGCCAAATACTATAATCCAGTTTTTTACACAATAGTAAAGCTATAATAAGGCAATAATTGAGCACTGGCGCAAATTTTAACGGGGCTAGAGTGATGATATAAAATTGCTTAGTAGGCCTTTTATCGGTTTAATTGTTATCTTGATATTCTTAGAACAAGAAAGCGTAGCAGATGCAGATTAAAACGATAGACCAGTTGTCGAACATAGAGCTAGATGGGATATTGCTGCGCCTGCCATTTTTTAGGGGCGTTAAGCAGCGTAGCCAGGCGCAGTTTAAGGAGCTAATGCACTGTTGTCGCCTGGTGGAAATGGACAGTAATGAGGTGATATTGCGGCGTGGTGACAAGAGCACGTGGTTGTATTTCTTGTTACGAGGGGAGTTGCTTGTCTATCCGGGGTTGCAAGCGGGCGAGTCATCTATTGGTCAGGTGTTACCAGGCGAGATGTTTGGTGATCTGGCGCTGATCGGCAATAGTGAGCGGCAGGCAACGGTCTGTAGCGCGGACAGTGGTGGTGGCATTGCTCTCTTTGCCTGTGATGCGAGTTGCTTCGGCAGGTTAGAGGATGATTACCCGATCTCTCAGGAAACCAAGCTAGCTTTTTATCGTATGATGACTGACTCTGTTCGCTGGAAGTTGGAAAAGCATCGAATGGCTTGTCCAGAACACCCGTTGGTGGCAAAGATCATTGCGCTGCCGCTTTACCGAGGGGCTCGTGGTGGTCTTCAGGAATTGCAGGCCTTGGTCGAGCAAGTGTTAGCGTTAGCGGAGATATTGATTGCGTGGAATAGCGATACCCAGCCGGCTTATCTGGGCGGTAGACCACAGCTAGGCGAGCCTTAGAAAGGCGGTCCGTACCAGTGCCTGTTCCATACCGCTAATACCTTGTCACTGTATATTCGTCTGCCATAGCTGCCGTTGTAGCGAGCTAAGGCAGGGGCGAGGCGACCTTTCTCTCTATCGATGTAGAACTTTAAGATAGTGCAGCCGTAGCGTAGGTTGGTGTCTATACTGGTCAGATTGTCATCTGCACGACCAATCTCATTTTTCCAGAAGGGCATAACTTGCATCATTCCCTGGGCGCCGACTCGAGATATTGCGAAACGCTTGAAATGACTTTCGATCTCGATAAGCGCGAGAACGAGGTCGGGGGGTACACCGGCACGGGTGGCTTCTGCGTGGACCTTCTTCAGCAGGTCGATGCGCTCGGCAGGGTCTTTAATGTAGCGACTCAGTGGTTGCTGCATGGTCATTAGCCAGACCTCGGCGTCAAACTTGTCTTCAAAGCTGTGAGCGTTGTGCAGCGACTGCTTTAAAAAACGAGAAAGTGCCTCGTGCTCCTCTGCTGGCGGGGTGGCAGAAAAAACGGCGCCACTAAGTAGTAGTGTCGCCGTGATGATGATCCTGCGTAGCATTAAATAGCGAGCTTATCGATGATGGTGTCGAAGGCTTGTGCGAGCGCTATATCTTGATTGTCGCTATCGCCGCGCCCTTTGTATTCGACCATGCCCTCTTTCAAACCGCGATCACCAATGACGATTCGGTGTGGGATGCCCATGAGCTCCATGTCGGCGAACTTGATGCCAGGGCGCTCCTTACGGTCGTCGAACAGGACCTCGATACCTTGCTCACTCAGCTGGCGATAGAGTGCCTCACAAGCTTCAGTTACGGCCGCAGACTTGTGGTTGTTCAACCCGACAATAGCCACTTGATAGGGTGCGATAGAGGTCGGCCAGATGATGCCTTTGTCGTCATAGTTTTGCTCGATCGCGGCGGCGACGATTCGGGATACGCCAATGCCGTAACAACCCATTTTCATCACAACCTGCTTGCCGTTCTGGTCAAGCACGGTGGCGTTCATCGCCTCTGAGTAGGTTGTACCAAGTTGGAATATGTGGCCGACCTCGATGCCTCGCTTGATGTCGAGGACACCTTGGCCGCAGGGGCTAGGGTCACCGGCGACGACGTCACGAAGGTCTTCGATACGAGCGAGGGGGAGATCGCGCTCCCAGTTAACGTTCAGCAAGTGGTAGCCGTCACGATTGGCGCCACAGACAAAGTTGCTGCAGTGGGCGGCACTGCGGTCGACAATGGTTTCCAGTTCGAGGCCGACAGGGCCGATTGAGCCGGGTGCGCAGCCGATCTGTTGCTTGATCTGTTCATCGCTGGCCAGGGTGAGTGGGCTGGCGATGGCGCTACATTTTTCGGCCTTAATCTCATTAAGTTGGTGGTCGCCACGGACAACTAGAGCGACGAGTAGCTGCTCACCGATAGCCTGCCCTTTCTCGTCGATGGGTTGCTGACCCAATACGATCAGCGTTTTCACTGTCTGTGTACTGTCGATCTTAAGCAGCTCGGTAACGTCGGCGATGCTATGTGCGCCCGGAGTGGCAACTTCGCTGAGTTTATCGCCAGCAGGGGCTCGCTCACCTTGTGGTGCTATGGCCTCGGCCATCTCGACGTTGGCCGCATAGTCACTGCTATCACTGAAGGCGATGTCATCTTCGCCAGAAGCGGCGAGTACATGAAACTCATGCGAGGCGTTACCGCCAATGGAGCCTGTATCGGCAATAACAGCGCGGAAGTCGAGACCTAGACGAGTAAAAATGCGCGTATAGGTGTCGTACATGGATTGATAGGTTTGTTCTAGGCACTGCTCGTCGGCGTGGAAGGAGTAGGCGTCCTTCATGGTAAATTCACGACCGCGCATGAGACCGAAACGTGGGCGAACTTCATCGCGAAACTTGGTTTGAATCTGATAGAAGTTGGCGGGCAGCTGTTTGTAGCTATTAATTTCATTGCGGATGAGGTCGGTGATGACCTCTTCATGTGTTGGCCCAAGGCAAAATTCTCGGCCGTGGCGATCGTGGAGGCGGCACAGCTCTGAACCATACTTCTGCCAGCGCCCGGTTTCTTGCCAGAGTTCGGCCGGTTGCACTACCGGCATGAGTACTTCCATGGCGCCGCTGCGATCCATTTCCTCGCGAACAATGCGCTCGACATTGCGCAGGACTTTTAATCCGGCAGGTAACCAGGTGTAAAGACCGGAGGCGAGTTTACGAACAAGGCCCGCGCGGATCATCAGTTGATGGCTGATGACTTCGGCGTCTGCTGGGGTTTCTTTAACGGTGGCAATAAGTGTTTGGCTTGCGCGCATGGATTCATCTACCCGAGTGGTGCAAAATGGATTGGGTAACGATTTTACGTGGCATTACCGCCACAGCACAAGCTTGAGGTAAAGACAATGGAGCAAAAACCGTTTCAACTGGCCGCTGAGTTAGCGAGAGACTGCATTCATCTCGGTGATTTTCCGCTTTGTAGGGTGCTGATGATGAATGATGCTCATTACCCGTGGTTTATTCTGGTGCCACGTAGAAACGGCATTCGCGAGGCCTTCGAGCTGGATGAGTCAGATCAATTGCTGTTGCATAAGGAGTCAATTGCTTTCTCCGCTTGGTTAAGCTCCACCTTTGGTGCCGATAAAATTAATGTCGCGGCACTGGGTAATATGGTTCCACAACTTCATCTTCACCATATCGCGCGCTTCAAAAACGATGCGGCCTGGCCAGGTCCTGTTTGGGGGGCGAAACCAGCACAACCGTTCACTCGAGAAGATGCTGAGGGGCTAGCGGGAAAACTCTCACTGTTGGCTCGTCTACCTGGTTTTGTAGCGATTTAGAGGCTTTTTTAAGGGTTAACGCAAAAAACGCCGGGTTAGATTCAGAAAGTGCTTGAAACATGTGTTTTTATGCGATATATCGTTACTCAGCCCTGTAAAACCTGAGGTTTACTCATGTTTACAGTTTTATCAAAGATTAAGCGTCGGCTTTATCGGGGTGGATGAGAATGTTTGTCTGCAGTTTGCAGTGAACCTCTCGCACTCTTTCAAAATAAACAGGACTCCGTCTCATTATGGCCACTAAAAAAGCCGCAGCACCTAAGCGTAAGATGACCGCGCTAAAAGAAAAGATGACTAAGGCTCAGATTTTCTCTGAGATCGCTGAAAATACAGAGCTGACTAAGAAGCAAGTTGCAGCTGTATTTGAAGAGTTGGATATTCTTATTGAGCGCTCAACCAAGAAACGTTCCGTTGGTGAATTTACTGTTCCCGGTCTGATGAAGATCGTTACTGTGAAGAAGCCGGCGAAGAAAGCGCGTAAGGGCATCAACCCTTTTACTGGCGAAGAGGCAACTTTTGCTGCCAAGCCTGCGTCGGTTGCCGTTAAGGTACGCCCACTGAAGAAGCTCAAAGAGTTCGCTAACAACTGATTTTACAACGTTGCTAGTCACTGTTTGACGATGGTTGCGGCGCTAATACCGCCGCAATGCGCACCTCTTTCAACATGTCATCCTTTACCTGTTGATACTATTTTCCTCCTCTCTGTTTATCCTTACACCCATCATCGGGTATAATGCTTCGCTTTTCTTTCCCTGTTCTTAGTGATGTGCTAGATGTCGTTGAGTAGCAGAGTTTGTGCGGGGGTAATATGCCAATCTATGAATACCAGTGTCAGTCGTGTGGGCATCAGTTAGAAGCATTGCAGAAGATGAGCGATGCGCCGTTAACAGATTGTCCCAGCTGTGCGAATCCTGAACTGAAGAAAGTTATCTCGGCAGCTGCCTTTCGCCTTAAAGGCGATGGTTGGTACGAGACAGATTTTAAAACAGGTAGTAAGAAAAACCTCGCCGGTGATAGCGGTTCCTCGGGCGAGTAATCAAAATTTGAAGCTTATAGCGACCTGCTGAGGTCGTAATTATTATGGTAGGCCCACTTGAGGCCCCAATACAGGAAGATTGTTATGCGCAGCCATTACTGTGGTGATGTTCGTTCAGAACATATTGATGAAACCGTAACACTGTGCGGCTGGGTTGATCGTCGTCGTGACCACGGTGGTGTGATTTTTCTTGATATGCGTGATCGTGAAGGTGTCGTGCAAGTGGTCTTCGACCCCGATACTCAAGAGCATTTCGAGCGCGCTAACAAGGTTCGCAGTGAGTACGTACTAAAAGTAACGGGGCGTGTTCGTGCCCGCTTTGAAGGCACCGTCAATCCTGGCATGAAGACCGGTGAAATTGAGGTGCTTGGTAAAGAGCTGGAAATTCTCAATGTGGCGGCAACACCACCGTTTCCGCTAGAAGATAAGAATGTTGGCGAAGACATCCGCTTGAAGTACCGCTACGTGGATCTACGCCGCCAAGAGATGCAGGATAAGCTGCGTCTGCGCGCTAAAATCACTTCGGCTATACGTAGCTCTCTTGAAGGTAATGGCTTTCTTGATATTGAAACACCAATTTTAACTCGCGCTACCCCAGAGGGAGCGCGTGATTACTTGGTGCCTAGTCGTACCCATGAAGGCAAGTTTTTCGCGCTGCCGCAATCACCGCAGCTATTCAAGCAGCTATTAATGGTTTCGGGTTTTGATCGTTATTACCAAATTGCTAAGTGTTTCCGTGACGAGGATCTGCGCGCTGATCGTCAGCCTGAATTTACCCAGATTGATATTGAGGCTTCTTTTGTTGATCAAGAGAGCATTATGTCGCTCACCGAAGAGATGATCTGCGACTTGTTCAAAAGTGTCCTCGGTGTTGAGCTCGGCAGCATTCCACGCATGCCTTTCGCAGAGGCGATGGCCCGATTTGGCTCTGATAAGCCGGATATGCGTATTCCACTCGAGCTGGTTGACGTCGATGACTTGATGCGTCAAGTTGATTTCAAGGTCTTTAACGGTCCTGCCAGCGATCCTAAGGGGCGCGTTGCGGCGCTGAAGGTGCCGGGTGGTGCGAGTATCTCGCGCAAGCTTATCGATGGTTATACGAAGTTTGTCAGCATTTATGGCGCTAAAGGTTTGGCCTGGATTAAGGTCAACGAGTTAGCAAAAGGTATTGAAGGGCTACAGTCTCCGATTATTAAGTTCATGCCGGATGAAATCGTGCTGCAGCTAATGGAGCGATTAGACGTTGCCGATGGCGACATTGTCTTCTTTGGTGCGGATAAGGCGAAGATCGTCAACGAAGCTCTCGGTGCGCTACGTTGCAAGCTCGGTGAGGATCTCGATCTCTACACGGCAGAGTGGGCGCCGCTATGGGTTGTCGACTTCCCGATGTTTGAGGAAACGGATAGCGGTTGGACTTCGCTGCACCATCCCTTTACCGCGCCGGCTTGCTCTCCGGAGGAGCTTATCGCAAACCCGGGCGAGGCATTGTCAATTGCTTACGATATGGTATTAAACGGTTGCGAGCTAGGTGGTGGTTCTATTCGTATCCACGATCAAGAGATGCAGAAAACGGTCTTTAAGGTCTTGGGTATTAGTGACGAAGAGGCGGAAGAGAAGTTTGGTTTCCTTCTTGATGCTCTTCAGTTTGGTGCGCCACCGCACGGCGGTCTAGCCTT
Source organism: Sinobacterium caligoides (assembly GCF_003752585.1). Taxonomy (NCBI): domain Bacteria; kingdom Pseudomonadati; phylum Pseudomonadota; class Gammaproteobacteria; order Cellvibrionales; family Spongiibacteraceae; genus Sinobacterium; species Sinobacterium caligoides. The sequence continues at coordinate 2,640 of NZ_RKHR01000011.1, read as the reverse complement.
TGGCTTGGATCGTATTGTCATGTTGATGACAGGTAGCGAGTCGATTCGTGATGTCATTGCGTTTCCTAAGACGCAGTCTGCGGGCTGTTTGATGACGAAGGCGCCTGGTGAGGTGTCAAGTCAGCAGTTGCGCGAGCTGAGTATTAAGCTGCGCGAAGAAGAAAAAGCGGGAGAGTAAACGTGGCGGGTCATAGCAAGTTTGCGAACATCAAGCACCGCAAGGCGGCTCAAGATGCTAAACGAGGTAAGATCTTTACGCGTATTATTCGTGAGATTGTTGTTGCCGCTAAAGGTGGTGCCGATGTCGCCGATAATGCACGTCTGCGCGCCGTTGTCGAGAAAGCGTTGGCGGCTAACATGACGCGCGACACTATTGATCGTGCGGTAGCTCGTGGTGCTGGCACCGGAGAGGGTGCTGACATGGTCGAGATCACCTACGAGGGGCGTGCTCCTGGTGGTGTGGCGGTGCTGGTAGAGACTATGACCGACAACAAGAATCGCACGGTTGCGGAGGTGCGTCATGCTTTTAGTAAGCGCGGCGGGCAGCTGGGTACCGGGGGGTCTGTTGCCTACTTATTTGATCGTAAGGGGGAGATTAGTTTCGCGCCGGGCGTGACCGACGAAGAGACCGTGATGGACATTGCTCTGGAGGCCGGTGCGGAAGATGTCGTCGCCCATGATGATGGTTCGATCGATGTGGTTACCGCCTTCGAGGATTTCTTGACGGTAAAAGATGCCCTCGTTGCTGGAGGGCTTGAGCCTGAACAGGCTGACGTCGCAATGGTGCCATCGATGACGGAAGAGCAGAACGTGGATTCCGCCCGCAAGGTGTTGGGGTTGTTGGATATGCTCGAAGACTTGGATGATGTGCAGAACGTTTATAGCAATGCCAGTTTCTCGCCGGAAGTGATGGAGCAGCTGGCGCAGGACTAAATACGATGTTAGCTCTAGCCCGCGACAAGCGATTGTTGCGGGTTTTGTTGTTTTGAGGGGATAGAAATGGCCTTAGCTTGATATTTTTATGATGTCAGTCTATTTCGATGTCGCTATAATGGCGCTCGAATTGGGCCGCAAAGAGCCGAGTCGCCGCTTCAGGCGAGCAGTTGATCAGTTAATACCTACCCGAGGATACTATCTTGAATTTCCAGAGCGCCTCCCGTGCACAGTTAGAGGCTGCAGAAGCAGAATTGGCACAGCAATATCAAGCCCATCAGTCATCAGGACTTAGCTTAGACCTAACCCGAGGAAAGCCCTCTACGGAACAGGTTGAGTTGTCGAGCTCGCTCGACGGTATATTGGCGGGTAACTATATTAGCGAGGAAGGGGTCGACCTTCGGAACTATGGTGGTCTGGATGGCATTCCCGGTATGAAACGTTTGTTTGCTGAAACGTTTTCCATCGATGTATCGCGTATCTTGATTGGCGGTAACTCGAGCCTGACCTTGATGTATCAGAGCGCCTTATTTGCTTTGCAGTTTGGCTTGGGCGGTGAAGGGAGTGCCTGGAATCAAGAGTCGGGAGAGGTGAAGTTTATCTGCCCGGTGCCGGGTTATGATCGCCACTTCTCCGTTTGTGAGCACCTAGGAATCAAGATGATCCCTGTGGCGATGGACGAGAATGGGCCGTTAATGGATGAGGTGGAATCGCTCATTAAGGCAGATCCTATGATCAAGGGTATCTGGTGTGTGCCGCGCTTTTCCAATCCGACGGGCTGTGTCTATTCTGATGAGGTTGTTGATCGTATTGCTGCTCTTGCAGGTATTGCTGGTAATAACTTCCGTGTATTCTGGGATAACGCTTATGCGGTCCATATTCTAGATGATGAGGCGAAGGAGTTGGCGGATGTTTTCGTTTCGGCGAAAAAGCATGGCACAGAGGATAGTGTGTTGATCTTTGGGTCGACCTCAAAAGTAACTTTTGCTGGTGCCGGCGTTGCCTTTATGGCGGCCTCGTCTTCTAATTTGGCTGCTTTTAAGCGTCATTTGGGTTTTAGTTCTATCGGGCCGGATAAGCTTAATCAGCAGCGTCACATCAACCTGCTGAAAGATGCGACGGGTTTTAAGGCGCATATGACGCAGCATGCTGCAATTTTAAAGCCTCGCTTTGACATTGTTGAAAAGTATTTGATCGAGGGTTTGGCGGGAAGTGGTATTGCGTCTTGGTTAAAGCCACAAGGGGGGTATTTCGTTTCCTTTGATAGCGAGCCTGGTCTGGCTAAGCAGATTGTAGCGATGGCAGCCGACGCAGGCGTTAAGTTGACGCCTGCGGGCGCGACGTTCCCTTACGGCCATGACCCGAAGGACGCAAATATTCGTCTTGCCCCGAGCTACCCCTCTCTGGAAGAGATTGAGCAGGCGATGGCAATATTTGTCGTTTGCGTAAAGTTGGCGACAGTTAGAAAAATGCTGAATGCATAGCTAATCTGTTAGGTGGTAGTGGCTTGTTGTGGTTGCATAGGGGGTTATGTATATAGTCGACACGACGACCATTTTGTTCGTGTTGACATCTGCTTTGTTGATCTCTGATGATTTATTGGTTTATCTGCAAATAACCGTTGACACCAGGTTGCGATTCAGTAGAATACGCAGCCCGACATTGAGCGGCTTCGCAAGAAGATATGCTCTGTCAGAAGATGTTACG
>NZ_RKHR01000010.1 GCF_003752585.1 Sinobacterium caligoides | reverse complement strand
ACAGAGCATATCTTCTTGCGAAGCCGCTCAATGTCGGGCTGCGTATTCTACTGAATCGCAACCTGGTGTCAACGGTTATTTCAGCGTTTTCACCGTGTCGTTTTGAGTGGGCTTTAGAAGCTGTCTCGGTGACGACGGAGGCGAAATATACGGAGGTAGTGGCGATGGTGCAAGCCCTTTTTACAAAAATAGCAAAATAAACCATGCTGGCGCAAAAACTAATAAACAATGACACAAAAAAGCCGGCTCACGCCGGCTCTCTAGAAACTAACGATAAGCTATTAATTATAACTTATCTGACTCTGCAGCAAGATAGTCTGCGACACCGGCAGGTGACGCTGTCATACCTTTATCACCCTTATTCCAGCCAGCAGGACAGACTTCGCCGTGCTCCTCATGGAATTGCAAAGCTTCAACGGTGCGAATTAGCTCATCGATATTACGACCAAGCGGCAGATCATTAACGAGCTGCGAACGAACAAGGCCTTCCTTATCGATAATAAACGCACCACGGAAAGCAACACCGCCATCAGACTCAACATCATATGCACGGCAAATATCGTGGTTGAGGTCTGCAGCCAAAGTGTAGTCTACCGCACCAATGCCGCCATCATTGATAGCGGTGTTACGCCAAGCGTTATGGGTAAAGTGCGAATCAATAGAGACACCCACAACCTCAACACCTAGCTCTTTGAACTGATCCATGCGGTGGCTCAGTGCTATCAACTCCGAAGGGCACACAAAAGTAAAATCAAGTGGGTAGAAGAAAACAAGACCGTACTTACCTTTCATCGCCTCTGAGCGCGTGTAGCTATCTACAATTTCACCATCTGCCAAAACCGCTGCACATGTAAAATCTGGTGCTGACTTACCTACTAAAACTGCCATTGAGAGATCCCCTTTAAGTAATTAATTAATTTGACCACATTGCTATAGTCACTCTCACGAATGAACGACTGCCGTTATCATGGAGGCAACACCTAATTTTTCAAGTAAATAGTTTGAAAAGTTTCAAAATTGGCAACTTTCTCCAAGCCAAACAGGCTACCTTGATAAAAAACCTATTGACAATGATTCTCATTCGCAGGAGAATCATAATCTCATTTGTAGTATGGGCACACGAGCCATGTATATCTGTCTCTGCAAAGGCATCACCGATAACCAAATACGCGACGCAGTCGAAGACGGTGTTAATAACGTACGAGAGCTGCGCGACTTGCTCGGCATCGCCAGCCAGTGCGGCAAGTGTGGCAAAGAAGCCAAACGCGTTATCAACGAGTCACTACACTGTGCGCGAAGTAATACTGCATTTTATCCTGCTTAAGCCTCCCTCACTGCTTCTTGTTTCAGTTTATCTACACCACGCTTTGACAGATCCCCAACTCGGCACCATATTTTATGCTCTCTCGCTAAATTCGGAGCAGCACTATGAAAGGAGATTCGAAAGTCGTTGGGTATCTAAACAAAGCCTTAGCGAACGAGCTCATCGCCATCAATCAATATTTTCTCCACGCTAAGATGTATAAAGACTGGGGACTCGATGGACTTGCTGAGCATGAATACCACGAGTCCATTGACGAGATGAAGCATGCCGATCAGCTGACAGAAAGAATTCTATTCTTAGAGGGGCTGCCCAACCTACAGAGCCTAGGTAAACTGCACATTGGTGAAAACACAAAAGAAATGCTGCTATGCGACCTCAACATTGAGGCTAAACATGCCGTTCCACTACTCAAGGAGGCCATTGAGTATTGCGAGTCAACACAAGATTATGGCAGCCGTGATCTACTGGAGAGTATTCTAGAGTCGGAGGAGGGACATATTGATTGGATCGAGACTCAGCTCGGTCTAATCGACAAAGTGGGCCTCGAAAACTACCAACAAAGTATGATGCCACATTGAGCAAAACGCTCGCCAGCTCAACCTAGGGATGAGCTGGCACACACACTACTCCGCCGATGGCGCCGCGTCTTTAATCAGCGTCTCTAACTCGCCCGATTCAAACATCTCGGTAATGATATCGCAACCACCGACCAACTCTCCCTTTACCCACAGCTGTGGGAAGGTTGGCCAGTTAGCATACTTAGGCAGCTCTGCACGAATTTCTGGGTTAGCGAGAATGTCGACATAGGCAAAGCGTTGACCACACTTCATCAAACACTCTACTGAGCGTGCTGAAAAGCCACACTGCGGGGCGTTTGGTGAGCCCTTCATGTAGATCAGGATGTCATTATTGGAGATTTGCTCTTTAATGGTATCGATAGTATTCATACTTGTTCTCTATGTCTGTCAACGGCGATCCAGTAGCCGCCTTACCAATTCAGCAGAGGATTGTATCCACTTTCATACAACATTTCCTCCCTATCGCAATTATTTTCACCACACAGCTTTACTTAGCGATCAGCGCACGATTGCCAATACTGCCGACACTGTTAATATAGCCATACTTAGACAGCTATGTGCTGCCCAGATGTGCTTGAAGAGATGATAACACCGATGACAAATACAATAATGAACACCTACGGACGCCTGCCGGTACAATTCGAGCGTGGCGAAGGCTGCTACCTCTTCGATATCGATGGCAATCGCTACCTCGATGCACTGAGCGGTATCGGCACCTGCAACCTTGGTCACTGCCATCCGGCGGTTACCGAGGCACTAACTAATCAGGCCGCCACACTGGTGCACACCTCCAACCTCTATCACGTTGGCAGCCAGTCAACGTTAGCTGAGAAACTTATCGCGATCACAGGCATGGACAATGTCTTCTTTGCCAACTCAGGCGCTGAGAGTAACGAAGCCGCTATCAAGATTGCTCGCCTCTATGGCCACAACAAGGGAATAGAGACCCCCAAAATCATCGTCATGGAAAATAGCTTCCACGGGCGAACGTTGGCAACACTCAGCGCGACAGGTAACAGTAAAATTCAAGCGGGCTTTGGCCCTCTTGTTGAGGGATTTATTCGCGCCCCCTTTGGCGACATCGAACATGTTCGCCAGCTCGTCAATCAGCATAGTGATATCGTCGCTATTTTAGTTGAACCCATCCAAGGTGAGGGCGGCGTCAATGTCTCTCCACGCAACTACCTGAAAAACTTGCAGCAACTCTGTAATGATAGCGAGCTACTATTGATGCTCGACGAGATACAGACCGGCAACGGCCGCACCGGCCATTACTTTGCCTTCCAGCATGAGAAGCTTGAGCCCGACGTAGTCACCACAGCCAAGGGGCTCGGTAACGGCGTCCCTATCGGTGCCTGCATCGCCGGGCGTCGCGCTAGCGGCATTTTTCAACCAGGTAATCATGGCTCAACCTTTGGCGGCAACCCACTTGCATGCGCAGCGGCAAACGCAGTCATAGATACCATTCAAGAGAATGAGCTACTCGATAACAGCCTGTCTATGGGGGAATATATTCGCCAACAGCTCGCCCTCGCCCTGCAGGATACCCAAGGCGTTGTTGAGATACGCGGTCAAGGCCTCATGATCGGCATTGAACTTAGCAGCGACTGTGCTGAGCTGATGGCACAGGCTCTCGAGCAAAAGCTACTTATCAACGTCACCGCCGGCAACGTGATTCGACTACTACCTCCGATCATCATTGATAAAGAAATGGCCCAGAACATGATCGATATTCTAGTGCCGCTGATTCAGAAGCATCTGAACCGCTAACCCCCTCATGAGGGGATCTGCCCTCGCCTCCCTCTACGCAGCACGTGTCGATTAAAGTATGTCCGTATTACTCACAGTCAAAAACATTCAATGTAGCCACCAACAACAAGCGGTGGTCACTGACTTCAGCTTTCACATCAAGGCCGGTGAAATTTGCTGTCTACTGGGTGCAAGTGGCTGTGGCAAGACAACCGTGCTGCGTGCCATCGCAGGCTTTACTGATATCGATAAAGGGCATATCGAGCTCGCCGGCATCGAACTATCCAGCGCCGATCACACCATTCCACCAGAACAAAGGCCACTCGGTATGGTCTTCCAGGATTACGCGCTCTTCCCTCACCTCAGCGTTAAGGAAAATATTTGCTTCGGCATCCACAAGAAAAAGCAAAAAGAACAACAGGCGGTGCTCGACGAACTACTCGCCTTGACCCACCTTGAAGGTTTTGAACACCGATACCCCCATGAGCTCTCTGGTGGCCAGCAACAGCGTGTCGCGCTTGCTCGGGCGCTAGCCCCGAAGCCTAAGCTACTATTAATGGATGAACCATTCTCTAATCTCGATGCCGAGCTACGTAAAAAACTTAATATCGAAGTCCGCCAAATCCTAAAGAGCTTAAACATCAGCGCCATTCTCGTTACTCATGACCAAGAGGAAGCCTTCGCCTTTGCCGATCATATTGGCCTCATCAATAACGGCGGAATCAGTCAATGGGATACCGCTTTTAACCTCTACCACGAGCCCGCCAACCGTTTTGTCGCCAACTTCATCGGCCGCGGTAGCTTTATCCCTGGTCAGCTCGTTTCTCCTGACAAAGTCACAACACAACTCGGCACGATCTCCGGTAATCGCGCTTACAAGTGGCCGCAAGATTGTCATGTAGAAGTGTTGTTACGCCCTGACGACATCGAAATTTACGACACCGACACAGGCGGCCATCAGGCAACAATCAGCCACAAAGTATTCAACGGCAGCAGCACGCTTTACACCATTAAGCTAGCAGACGACACCACACTAGAGGTACTCTCCCCCAGCCACCACGACTACAGCATTGGCCAGCGTGTCTGCGCCAAACTGCACGTTGACCACTTAGTTGCCTTTGAAAAATAAACGCACGATAAAGCGATAATAAAATATAGCTTTATAACTAATTAATCCACTCGTTATAGATGACAGAAAACATTTATAAAAGCCTGCTATTTCATAAGCCTAAGTTAAAATATTTTAAGCCTATAAAAGCTTCAGGGTTATCCACAGACTATCCCCAGGCTTACTCCTTGCACGTCAATATAGGGAGGCATACTTTATCGTTCCTCCCCCAAAAAACGATATGAACCTAATACCATCGTTAAGCTTGATATCGGCGCAACCGATCCGGCTACGCCCCCAACAAGGACGAGAATATGCTGCCAGAGCACCACGACGAGATCGACACTAACACGCTACTACTCACCCTCGACCAAGTTCATCAAACCATCCAGGTAATGTCCAACGTGGTCGACAAATTACGCAATTACCTAACCCCCTCTACAGAGACGCCCCCTACTGCAAGCTGCCTGCAACTCGAGTTAGAGTTCCTCGGCCCCATCGAACAGAGACAAAACTTGCTGCCAGAACCTCCCCTACTAGGGGCAAAGCGGATAACAAAAAACGAGTCGGTTATTCACTAATACTCCCGCGCATCGGCCTGCACAGTGATAGGAATCCATCGATTAATAATATCGTTTAACCTACCTCTTTCGCGCAGGTCTAGCAGGGCGCTGTTTAGCTTTTTTAATAACAGCGGCCTGTCTTTACTAACCACCCAGGCTATATCCTCGTTGGTGAGCATTCGATACATACTCACCAAGTCTTGATACTCAGCCTCGCTCGCCAACAACCAACTAGTGGGCGCATCGTGAATAAATAGGCTGATTTCTTTGCGCTGCAAGGCCATCAGCCCCTCTTTCGGACCATCATAACCCTTCAAACTAACCACATCGCGATAACGCAGAGCATAACTCTCACCCGTTGTCCCTGTTTCGTAGCCGACAGTGTCCACATCACGCAATAACTCATCGAGCGAGCGAGGCTTCACTGCGATATTTTCCCGGCGAATAATCGCCATCTGCCCCAGGCTCATATAGGGCTCGGTAAATGCTAATCGTTCACGCCTATCCGAGGTGATGCTGACCCCCGACATCACTAGATCAACTTCTCCGGACTCTAGTGCGGGAAACAGCTCTAACCAGGGCATCTCTACTCGTTGAATAGAGCACCCCAAGTACTTCTTCAACTCACGAGAAAGATCCACTTCTATACCGTACAAGGCCTCTCCCCGCTTAAACACCAGCGGCGGAAAATTGGCCGCCATCCCGACCCTGATTGGCTTTTCACAGGCAGCGAGAGAAGTGAGTGGATACCAAAGTGACAACCACAATATCAATGTCGACATGACCAGCTTAATAGTCATTGACTCACTTCAAAGCCGAAATGAAGCATCACGTACTCAATCATCAACCACCCACTTCCTTTAATTCTATTATCACTAATATTTTGCCCTACAAAGCAAACTCTAGCCATCCATTGGAACATAGTGCCCTTCTGCAACAGCAGGATTATATAGGTAATTACACTTACCGGTAACGCTGCCACAAAAAAGCTCGCCTTATTATGAAAGCCGAAGGCTTCGACTTTTACCTACTCTCCGTCGGTTTACAAAGGCTAATAACAACGCTTAAACGTACGTAATACTGCGACTACCCTCTTATCGGGCCGAACATTACACTAGCGCGATATATTTAAAGGAGGTTTCCATGCTAGTACTATCGAGAAGATTAGGCGAAACATTAATGATAGGGGATGATGTTACTCTGACCATTCTGGGCATTAACGGTAATCAGGTACGGGTAGGTATCACTGCCCCCAAATGTATACCGATTCACCGTGAAGAAGTTTACCAACGTATTGTCAACGAGAAAGAGGCCGGCGAACAAGCCCTCGCCGAGACAGAGTAACAACTTCCTCGCCGACAGTGATCACTGCACCTGTAACGGCAATGTAAAGTAGAAGGTGGTACCACCTTCAGGGTTTCTTAGAAAGCCAATCTCACCTTGATGGCTCTGTATGATGCTATGGCAGACCGACAGACCTATGCCCATCCCTTCCTCTTTCGTCGTATAGAAGGGATGGAACAACCTCTCTTCCGCATCATCGGCTAAGCCATGCCCCCTATCTTTCACCGCCACTGTAATATAGCCGGGACGATCTATCTCCAACTGGATTACCACCCCCAGCTCTCTGTGCTCGCTTGCCGCCATGGCTTCCATAGCATTGCGCACTAAGTTCAGTGCCACTTGCTGAATCTGGATGCTATCCATAGCAATCACCGGCGCATCTGCCAATGGCGTAAAGAAAACAGGGACATTATTGTTTCTACCATCAACCTCCGCTAACGTCACCACATCCTGAATAAGATCGTTGGGGTCCTGCATCGCGATACCGGAGACGGGCTTTTTAACAAAGTTCCGCAACCGCTTGATCACCTCGCTAGCACGCACTGCCTGCGCAGCCATCTTCACCAAGATGTCTTTCAGCTTCTCCTTATCAATAGGCTCTTTATCGGCAAAACGAACGGCAACACTGGCATAATTCGAAATAGCGGTGAGTGGCTGATTCACCTCATGGGCAAAGCCTGCCGCCATCTCCCCCATCGTGCTTAACCGCTCAATATGCGCAAGGTGCTGCTGCTGCGACTGCAGCTCTTCCCGGGCTCGCTCTAACTGGCGCTGACTCTCCCTGAAGTCAGTAATATCACGGAACACCATGACAAAGCCAATCACCTCTTGCCCATTCGTTGCCGGAGTACAGCTCGCCATCACCAAGCGCTTAGAGCCATCTTTAGCAAACAGAATAAACTCTAAATTGCTCAGTTTTTTACCATGACTTAGGGAGTGTATCACCGTCGCCATATTGATATCTGCAAGCTGCTCCTCTCGCTCAAAGAGCAACTGATAACAAGAGCGATTAAGCAGTTCGGCCTCGGTATAACCGCTGAGATACTGTGCCGCATTGTTAACATAGGTAATGCGCCCCTCTGCATCCAAACCACAGACGCCATCTGCCATGGTCGATAATATGCGTGCATTCTCCGACGACAACTCCTTATTCTTGGCCGCTAATTGCTCCTCTAACTCCCGCAACCGCACATGCGTCGCCACCCGGGCCACAATTTCCTCTGCTTGAAAGGGCTTTGATATATAGTCAACCGCTCCCAACTCAAAGCCTTGCACCTTGGTATTCACATCGCCCAACGCCGAGAGAAATATGATCGCACTTGAGGCTGTCTCGGGGTCGGCCTTGAGTCGACGACACACCTCAAAACCATCCATTTCAGGCATCATAATATCCAACAAGACCAGCACCGGCCGAGCTGATTTGGCGATCTGCAAGGCGACTTTTCCGTCCCGTGCGATCAGTAGATGGTAACCCTGGTCACTGAGTGTCTTATACAATACTTGCAGGTTCGTAGGATTATCATCCACTAATAGAACAGACCTCGCGGTGCTAACGTTCATGCTTCCTTTTCTCCCATCATCTGCTCCAACGCCTGTCTCGCCAACAGGGCAATCTTCGGTAACTCTAACATATCGCTATTACGCTTCATTTCGAGATAAATACTGTGGTCATCACCCAATACCGCCATCAGATCAGGTAGGCTCTGCAAGACGATCGCCAAATCTCCTACCTCTGCCGCCTCCTTGACTGCCCTCAGTAGGGCTAGCAGCAGGGTACAGTCTTCAGGCGACAGCTGTGGCAGAGCCAGTCGCGCTATCGCAGGCTGACCTTTCTCTTCCTTCACCGCCCCCCCTCCCTGCTCATTAAGCTCATAATCCTTCGAGACGAACTCCGTCACCACCGCCACTAACTGATCCGCATCAACTGGGCGACGCAGGAAACGATCAACATTCAACAAGCCATCCAATGTCACCTCTTCGTTAGCAACGACAATTGCAGGCGTAGCCACAGCAAAGCTATGTTCATCACGCACCGACTCATCAATGGCCTCCAAGGCCGTCGCGCTATCGACAGTGTCGGCATCGATCAAGATCACATCAACACAACCACTCTCCAAAATATCGACGACCGAGCCAGCTTCATCTACGCTGATACACTGGAAATCGCCATCGTTTAACAATAGCGTCAAAGATGTTGAACACTCCGAGTCATGTTCATAAACAACAATCACCGGAATATTGTCCACTACCACTTGGGTAACAGGCAGCAACTGATTCTGCACCCCTTCGTCCCTCTGCGTCAGCGGCAGAGTAAAACTAAAGCAAGAACCAACACCCAGTTCGCTATCAACCTCAAAAGTACCACCTAGAGCAATACAAAGCTGCTGCGATATCGCCAACCCCAAACCAGAGCCGCCCTCTTTTCTGCCTTCGGCCGTCTGCTTAAAAGGACTAAAGATCTCTCGCAATTTCTCCGCTGGGATACCGATCCCTGTATCTATCACCTGTAATAATAATTCATGGGTAGACGCTAGTGTCGACAGCCTCAGCACCACGCTCCCACGATGCGTAAACTTGATCGCATTACCGAGCAGGTTAATAAGGATCTGTCGCAACTTCATCGAGTCTATAACAATCTCTTCGGGAATATCTAATAACTCGATCTCAAACTCGATGCCTTTTTGCATAGCCCTTGGTCGCACAACGTTCGCCACGTTATCAACAATATCGGACAACCGGCAGCGCTGAAAGTCGACCTGCAGCTCACCGCTTTCTATCTTAGCAATATCAAGTACATCGTTAATTAACTCCAGCAGGTGCTGACCACAGCTCTCTATCGAGACCAGCGTCTCGTGTTGAGTCGCATCAAGCCGCACGTCACCCTTCAGCAACTGAGCATAACCGAGCACACCGTTTAACGGCGTGCGCAACTCATGGCTCATTCTTGACAGGAACTCACTCTTGGCAAGGTTTGCCTTTTCAGCATCACGCGTTGCTAGCTCTGCAGCCAGGCGTGCTGCTTCAAGTGCTTCAGAGCGCTCCTTGATCTGACTAGCCATGTCGTTAAAGGTATCGATTAAGTCACCAACCTCCTTGCTCGTCACGTCCGCCGATAAACGCTCATCATAGCCACCACGAGCAAAGCTTCGGGCTCCTTCAAGCAACGCCAATAGCGGTTTTTCAGTCCGCTTAGCAAAACCATAGGCCAGTGCAACTAGAACAATAAAGGCCACCACACTGAACAACGCCAGCTGTAAAAAGCTATCACGAACACTGCCGTAGGCCTCATCTTTACCGATTTCGGCGACCATCACCCAGTCAAGCCCATCAATATGAATAGGTGTCCACACCGAGAAGACATCATCACCTCGATAGTTTTTAATAATCCCCTGACCGGCCCCCTCTATATAGGCGCGATCTATCGCCTCCGTCTCCACCTTCATATTCATCAGGGTCGATTCTTGATAAAATCTCGAGTCCGTCCGCAAGTAACGATCCTTACCGACAATATAAGTCTCCCCCGTTTCACCGAGACCTGGACGCTTAGTCATGATGAAGTTGATAAGGTCGGGGGAGTACCTCAATACTAAAACGGCGATGACAACATCATCGACAACAATTGCCTTCGCCGTGCAACCTTTCACACGGTCATCAGATAGGCGTTGCAAATCATTATAAATCAGCTCGTGCGGGTTATTTGCCGCCTTATAAACACACTGCGCCAGTGCCGTTGTTTGCTTACCGACATAGTTAAATAGCCCGTCATTACGATTAAAACGGTACATGATCAAACCATCATCAGGCCGGATTAGTAAAACATCGCTATTTGGGTAGGTGCTATCGGTAAAGCGAAAGTAGGCATGTAGACGCCGATAACTCTGCCAATACAAACTGCCTATATCGCCAAACTGCCATTGTCGGCTATTAGACTTCGCCAGCTTGGCTAACACTTTCTTATCTCCGTCAGCGGGCAGCAGCTTAGTGAGGAAGCGCACCTCCTCAACGAGGCTCTCGTTCTCACTAAGCACCCTCAGGTTGCTGGTGATCTCTTTCAACTCACGGGTGATCCAATATTCTTTCAGCCGGTTAGCTGACTTTAAACGGTCAAAAGTCACCACGCGCTCTGAGTAAAGCGACGCCGGCACAGCCACCAATATCACCGAGGCGGTCATTATTAAAATGATCGATAACATCAGCGCCATTATTTGATGGCGAAAGCGTATTTGCTTGGGGCCTGTCGTCGCCCCTTTATCTTGCTGCATAACAGTACATAGCTGACCTCGTTAAAAAAGCTATCTATCTCAAATAAGTTTCGATCAACCTAAAAACGCCTCTTTTTGTCGCCCCACCGTTTTGCTATGCTCGTAGTAGATGAGCAAATCAAAAATCTGCGCTATATGCAGATAAACAACTGATATAAATCTATATTACTGTCTACCACAAGATAATCAAATAGAACCGAGGCTTACTTAATGGATTTAAAACCCGCTGTATATGTTATTGACGACGATGATGCCGTTCGTGAATCATTGGAGTTACTGCTAGATTCTGTAGGTCAGCAGACAAAAAGCTATGACTCAGCACAGTCATTTCTCGATTCGTATAGCAATAACATGCTCGGCTGTATCGTACTCGATATCCGCATGCCTGGCATGAACGGCATGGAGCTACAGAAGGAACTAAATCGTCTTGGCTCTATCTTACCTATTATCTTTGTCACAGGACATGGTGATGTACCTATGGCAGTCGAGGCGATGCAACACGGTGCCGTCGACTTTGTGCAAAAGCCTTACCGTGAGCAGGAGCTGCTCGACAAGATTAACCAGGCTCTCGCGCTAGACACTAAGCAACGTGCTTCACTGCTAGAAAAGCAAGCGATCAGAGAACGACTCTCAGCCTTAACGGCACGCGAAAGTGAAGTCATGGAAGAGTTAGTTGAAGGCAAGGCTAACAAAGTCATTGCCGCCGAGCTTGGCATTAGCCAGCGCACGGTAGAAATCCATCGCTCACGCGTCATGGAAAAAATGGGTACCCACTCCCTCGCTCATCTCGTACGCATGGTGCTGGTCTCTCGCGAAGAGACTTAACACCATTAACTAGACGGCAGGCTTCGCCTAGAGCTCGCCGTCGCTCTCAGATTTTTCGACCCTACAAAGGCTTCCTATGAGTTATCGGCTTTTTCTAACCGCTTTAATCTTCGCTCCAGTTTTATCGGGATGCAGTTTGCTCGACCGGACCTCACCCTCCGTACAAGAGCCCGCTCCCGTCCCACCTGCTGTAGAGGTGAAGGTACCGACCCCCAGTGTCACTGAGAAGCCCGTTACCAAGCCGACACATAAGCCCCAACAGCCGCGCCCCACTCAAAAACCCGAGCGCATCTTACCTGCCACCAAGCTAAGCATGTTCGGCGCACTCGAGTACGTCAAACTCTCGCCAGGCGACTTAGTTTTAGAGGCCCGTATAGACACCGGTGCCAAGAGCACCTCGATCAGCGCCGTCAACATCCAAGAGTTCGAACGCGACGGAAAGAAGTGGGTCAAGTTCAATATCCCCACCGGCGAAGACCAGAGTGTCGAGCTTAAGCGCCCGCTAATACGCTACACTGTTATCAAGCGCCACGGGGAAGAATCCCTACGCCGCCCCGTAGTCAGCCTGCGTTTAACCATCGGGAAAATCGAACAGCGCATAGAAGTTAACCTAACGGATCGTGTTAACTACGACTACCCTGCGCTAATAGGCCGTAACTTCCTCAAAGATTACGCCGTCGTCGATGTCAGCCAGAAACATCGCCAAGGCAAGCCAAAGTAAATCAAGCATAGGGCGAGGCTCGCGCTTTTTATTTCGCGGCGTCTCGCTTTTCTAGGCTATCGTTTCTTAATATCGCCTCTGCGCAGGCACCCCCAAAACAGATCACTAGATAGAAGTTATTTATATGTCCGACAAGGTAAAAATCTACTTAATTGCAACCGTACTCTGCGTTCTAGGGCTCGGCGCTACGGCCTATAAACACATCTCACTGCACTTTCCGCTGACACCTGGCGAACAGATCCCCGTCTGGTCTATCGAAGCAAAGGTTCAGTTTAAGGCAGTAGGCGATCCTGTGAAGGTACGCCTTACATTACCGAAAAAAGATGGCCGCCTGATCATGCTCGACGACAGCCACTCCTCCGAAGGCTATGGTTTCAGCTTCGACGAGCAGGCTGACAACAACGTCGCTGAGTGGACAAAACGGGAAGCACAGGGGCCACAAACCCTCTATTACCGTATTCGTGCAGTCGACAACTACGATGCCGTCGATGCACTTGACCGCAGCCCGGCAAAAATTGGTGAGTTACCTGAGTTCGACGAGGCAAAGACACAAACCGCCAATAGCCTCATTGCTCGCACCAAAAAGATCTCCGCTGACAACCGTAGCTTCGCTACTCAGCTTGTCCATACTTTCAACAAAACCGACCCCGATCCTGGCGTCAACATGCTAATGGGCAACCGCGATAGCCGTACAGATAAGGCACACACTATGCTGGGACTATTGGCGATGGCCGACGTTCCAGCCCGTCTTGCCCTAGGCCTTAAGCTAGAAGATGGCCGCCGCAAACAAAAACTGATTTCTTTTATTGAGGTTTATCAAGACGAGCACTGGGTTACCATCAATCCCCTAAACGCTGAGAAGGGCGTCCCCGAAGGCGTCGTGCTTTGGCGTCGCGGCGGTGAGTCGCTACTCGAAGTTGTAGGTGGCAAATCTTCATCCGTCGACTTCTCCATCGTACGTTCACCGCTCTCTGCTAAGCAGGTGGCTCTCGCCCGCACCGGCGACGGCGGCGAGCAGGCGGCACTGATCGACTTCTCGATTTACAGCCTTCCCAGCGCCAGTCAGAACGCCTTTAAAACAATTCTACTCGTCCCCATCGGCGCGCTCGTCATTGTCTTCCTTCGAGTTATCATCGGTGTACGCACCTCGGGCACCTTTATGCCGATACTGATCGCCCTAGCCTTCATGCAAACCAAGCTACTCCCAGGCCTACTGATGTTCATCGCCATTGTGGCTGCAGGTTTAATCATCCGCGCCTACCTCAGTAAGCTCAATCTACTGCTGGTGGCGCGAATATCCGCCGTGGTCATCGTGGTCATCGGCATCATGGCAGGGTTCAGTATCATCAGTGACAAACTCGGCTTCGATCAGGTGATGACCATCACCTTCTTCCCGATGATCATCCTCGCCTGGACGATAGAAAGAATGTCCATCCTATGGGAAGAAGAGGGAGCCAAAGAGGTGCTCGTTCAGGGCGGCGGCAGCCTGATGCTGGCCACCATTGCCTACCTCGCAATGAGCAGCGAGCTAGTGAAGCACCTAACCTTCAACTTCCCGGAGCTGTTGCTGGTATTGCTCGCCGTTATCATCTTACTGGGACAGTACACGGGTTACCGTTTGACCGAGCTGCGCCGTTTCCAGTCTATCGTTGACCAGAAACAGTAGGGGGTAGTTTATGTTTTTAGCCAAGCCCTCACGATTACACGATTACGGCCTGCTGGGCATGAACCAGCGTAACATTTCCTATATCAGCCGCTACAACCCTCGTCGCCTCTACCCTCGTGTCGACGACAAGATGGAGACCAAACTACTCGCGGAGGCGGCCGGCATCGCCGTGCCGCGCCTGCTCGCAAGTATTAGCATGCAATTCCAGGTCAAGCAGCTGGATAAGATCCTAGACGCACAAGAAGCCTTTGTCGTTAAGCCCGCCAAGGGTAGCGCAGGCAAAGGCATCTTGGTCATCGTCGCCAAACAGGGACAGCATTACGTCAAGGCCAGCGGCCAGGAAGTTAGCTTCAAGGACATCGAGCGTCACGTCTCCAATATATTGAGCGGCCTGTATAGCTTGGGCGGCAAACCCGATGTCGCCATGTTCGAGGCACTGGTGGAGTTCGACCCGGTATTTGATAACTATAGCTTTCAGGGCGTACCCGATATCCGCGTCATCATCTTCCAGGGCTACCCTGTGATGGCGATGCTACGCCTATCGACAAAGTCCTCCGATGGCAAGGCCAACCTTCACCAGGGAGCTGTCGGTGTCGGTATCGATCTCGCCACTGGGCGAGCAGTCAACGCCGTGCAGTATGATGCCCCCGTTAAAATCCACCCTGATACCAACTACAATTTTGATGAGTTAGAGATTCCCCACTGGGAGCGTCTGCTCCCCCTTGCATCATCTTGTTTCGAGGTAACGGAACTCGGCTATATGGGCGCCGATATCGTCCTCGATAAAAACAAGGGGCCACTCATTCTTGAGCTCAACGCCCGTCCCGGTCTCGCCATTCAAATTGCCAACAATCAAGGCTTACTACCAAGGCTACAGTTGATCGAGAAACAGCGCGGCATTCAGCGCTCAGTCGAAGAGCGCGTAGCCTTCAGTATCGAGCACTTCTGCCAGAACAGCTAACCTCAACAGCTGAGCGCCTCGTCGAGGCGCTCCAGCAAGCGGGTTAAGTCATGACTATCCACCCCCCTCGGTGAGAAAGACTGCTCACTCATTGGTGCTAGGCCAAAACTACTCGGCAACATCCCCCTCTGCTCAATCAGTAACAACATACGCTCAATAAAAACAAACTGTAACCACTGTTCAAAGGCCAGCGTGTCGACACAAAACGGCTGCAGGCTACTCAGCGCTCGCTCGCTTGGACGTCTCTCGCTCCACAGCCCCATTACTTTCAACTCCGCCTCAATTGCCAGCATAAACTGCTGCGCTACCGTATACCGATCACTCATTCCGAGACCTCACCATCACCCTGATACTAGCCAAGTTGCTGTGCAAAAGGCGGCAACGAGTCGATAATAGCCCGCCCATAGCGCCGCGTTAATAATCGGCTATCAAGAATAGCCACCTTGCCGGTATCGGTTTCCGTGCGCAACAGGCGACCACTCGCCTGCACCAGTTTAATCGCCGCATCAGGCACTGTAATTTCCATAAAGGGGTTGCCTCCAGCCGCCTGCACCCACTCCGACAACGCCGCCTCAACAGGGTCATCCGGCACCGCGAAGGGGATTTTGGCAATGATCACATGAGTGCAATATTGCCCCGGTAAATCCACTCCTTCCGCCATCGATGCTAAACCAAAAATCACACTGCCTTTGCCCTCATCCACCGCTTCACGATGCTTGCTCAGCAGGGCGTGCTTACTGTAATCATCTTGTAGCAACACCTTCTCGCGGAAGCTACTCGGTAGTTCGAAATAGACGCCACGCATCTGCTTGCGCGACGAGAACAGCACCAACGCCGCATCTTGCTGCGAAATACGCTGAGGCAAGTCATCGATGATAGCCTCGGTATGTGCCAAAGCATTACTCGGATCGACAAAAGTCGGCACGATCAGCTGTGCCGCCTGCGGGTAGTTAAACGGGCTGCCTACCTGGGTAAAGTTACTATCACGAGGCACACCGGAACGACGAATGAAACGCTCAAAACTGCCCAGCGCAGCCAGCGTCGCCGAAGTGACGACGGCACCAAAGCAACGTGACCAAAGGTGGCTATATAGCGTATGGCTGGCCATTATCGGGCTGGCGCAAACCTCGAAATCGCCGCCGCCGGCATTATCCACAAAGCTCACCCAGCGCCCCATCGGTGGCTTATCGGCAGCATCCTCAAACTCATACTGTTGCCACAACGCCGCATTCGCATCGGCACGGTTGCGCAACATGCCGACAGCGGGGTACCAGCGCTCCGCCTCCTGCTTCGGGAACTCGCCGTCACTGTCCTCCATCGCCTCGTCGAGCTCCTTCAATATACGCTCGAAGCCCTCCGCCAAGCGGGTATACCCGGCCTTCAGCTCAGCCGCCAGATTTCGCAGCGACGCAGGCACTACGCCGCCCTCAAAACGGTGATGGATGCTTCGCCCCTGCTCAGCTGCCGCCACATCGCCAAATAGCGGCTCAACAATCGCCCTCGACATTGCCATCTGATCACGCAGCGCTGGGTAAGCCTGCGCCATCCCCTGAACGATTCGACCGATCTCACTCTGCAGTCCCGCCGTCTTAATCAGAGATGACATTGCCTTATCCGCCTGATCCAACCACTTCCTCGTCGAAACGAGCCGGCTATGATGAGCAAAGTGTTGTAGCGCCTTATCAGGTAGATGGTGCCCTTCGTCAAAAACATAGATGGTATCGGCAGGGGCGGGTAGGATCGCTCCGCCCCCTAACGCTAAATCAGCTAACACCAAGTCGTGATTAGTCACTACACAGTCGACATTCTCGAGGTTTTCTCTAGCCTTAAAATAGAAACAATTTTTAATATGCGGACACTTGCGCCCGGTGCACTGGTGGTGATCTGAGGTTAGCGGCGTCCATAACTCCGCCTCAAGGCTTTCCGGCCAACTATCACGATCGCCATCCCATTGATTAGCAGCCAGCTTGTTAATCATCTCGTTATAAAGCGTTCCCTGCTCCGGTGCCGACGAGGCGATCACCTCATCGGGGTAGAGGGTGGCCTGCTGCTGGCCATCCCCCTCCAAATGGGATTCCAGCTTACTCAGACATAAATAGCGCCCACGCCCCTTGGCCAACGCGAACTGAAATGTCATATCACTATGCCGCAGTAAGTCAGGCAAGTCCTTCATGACGATCTGCTCCTGCAGCGCCACTGTCGCCGTTGAGATGACCAGTTTCTTTTTCAAGCTCTGAGCCATGTAGATACAGGTCAACGCATAGGCTAGGGTCTTACCAGTACCGGTACCAGCCTCCACCACACAAATATGTCCCTCACTATTGCGCTCACTGTCATCGTCATAACGAATATTGCCCAAGGTTTTTGCGACCTCGGCAATCATCAGGCGCTGCCCCGGGCGCGATGTCAGCGACTTATTCTCACACAATAACTTGTAGTGTTGACGAATATCCGCCTTTTGCGCCTCACTCAGCATGTTCTATAACCCTTAATATTACGACAAGCCCAAAGTACGTTATTATACCACCCTTAGATTCCACGGTGACGATTACCTTCGCCTCCCTTCCCCATCAAATAAGTACGCCTGCAATGCTAAAAAAATTATTCAGCTTTACCCGCAGCAAAAATAAAGCGGACGCCAGCAAAACAACGCCTAGCCCGATTAACGTCGACAGCCTCGATGAGCACAACCCCAAGCAACGACAGCGCCTGCTCGAGCGACTGCGCCAAACCAGCGACGCTGACGAGCTGACTAAGCTGGGGAGCAGGCTGCAGGATAACCCACAGCTGATTGCCGATTTCATTGCCAGCCCCCACCCCATGCTGGCACGCCTTGCCGCCAGCCGCTTGAGCGCCGACGAACTCAGTAATGTAGAATGGCAACAACTCATCACCCTCCCACACAGCCTGGCCTTCCAACAGCGTTTGATCAGCCAGTGCGACGACGCCAAGTTACTGCAACTACTCGCAAGCTCAGGGCACAGTAGCGAATTACGCCAACAAGCCTGCAGCAGAATTAATCAGCCTGAGCAGCTCCGCGAGCTGCTCAACAGTATCGGCAACCGCGACAAGAAGGTGCGCCAACAACTGAAAGAGGCGCTGGCTAAACAGCGTCAAATCGAGCTCGACGCCGAGCAACAGCAACAACAGATCGAGGCTCTCAGCGCCCAGTCGCAATACGCCGCTAGTCACGCCTGGAACCCCCAGCTCGGTGGTAAGCTGAAGCTATTAAAACAACAATTCGACACCCTACAAGCCAACCTCAGCGACCGACAACGTGAAACCATTAAAGCTCACCTAGAACAAATTTCTGAGGCGGTCGCACAGCACCAAGCCGAGCTCGATGCTGCACACCAAGCCGAACAGTTAAAGCAACAGCACCGCCAGCTCGCCGTTGAACTGGCGGCATTATTACAGCGCTTGCAACAGAGCTACCACTGCGAGCAAGCTGATGAACTCGCGGTCATTCTGAGCTCCGTCACCAGCACCATCAAAGGCCAACACGAACAGCTGCAACCCCTGTTAACGTCTCTAAGCTGCCTGCATCAGGCACATCAAAATTATCAACAGCAGCTCCCTACATTACAGACACTCCAACAGCAGCCCTCACTCAACGACGAGCAGCACGCACAGCTACAAGAACTTCTCAATAATATCGCCTGGCCTGCCGACGCCAAAGCACCGCCCCTAATCGAGGAGCTAAACGAAAAATTAGCACCGAGCCAGCCAAAAACACAGCCAGCTAAACAAGATACTCAACGGTCAAAACAACTACGTAGTGAACTCAAGCAACACTTAATCGATTGTGAGCAAGCAGTCGACAACAAAGACCTCAAAACAGTCAATCAACTGAGCGGCACGATTCGCCAACAACTGACACAGGAGGGCCTGACAGACAAAGAATTAAGCGCCCACTGGCAGCGCCTCAACAAGCGTATCTATGAGCTGCGAGACTGGCACAAGTTTGCCAGTATGCCCAAGCGCCAACAGCTTTGCGATGAGATGAGTAACGTCGTCAACAGTAAGCTTTCAGTGCAGCTTCGAGCTGACAAGATCAAGCAATTACAGGCCGACTGGAAAGCGCTAGGTAACGATTTTTCTCCTGAGAGCAAGCAGCTGTGGAGCACCTTTAAAGCCGCTGCCGACATCGCCTACGAACCCTGCAAGATTTACTTTGCCGAACAGCAACAGCTGCGCGAGCAAAACAGCCTACGTCGTAGTGAACTCTGCCAACAGCTCGAACAATACCTTACTGAACACGACTTCGAGCAGAGTGACTTCGAACAGATAGACCTCATCCTACAGCAGGCTAAACGTGAGTGGCGGCAGTACTCCCCCGCCGAGAAAAGACACAGCAAGGCCCAGCAACAGCGCTTTAATACACTGCTGAAATCAATCAACAACCATCGCCAACAGCATATCGACCTACTCATTGAACAAAAGCAGCGCCTCATCGATGAAGCACAGCAACTTGTCAACAGCGACGAGCTAGCCAGCGCCATCGAACAAGCCAAGCAATTACAGCAGCGATGGCAGCAGGGCGAGAAGCTACCGCACGCTATCGACAAAAAGTTGTGGCACGAGCTACGCGCCCACCTCGATATATTATTCGAGCGCCGTCAACAACAACAGCAGCAACGCAACAGCGCACAACAGGAAAATGTTGAGGCCGGTCACCGCCTTATTGAGCAACTGCAGCAACTGAGCCAGCTCGACGACCAGGCACTCAGCAACAGTCGCGAAGATTATCAACAACTCATTAGCCAATATCAGCTAGTCGGGGAGCGACCGCACAACGATTACAAGCAGCAACAGATTCAATTCAAAAAAGCTTGTGACGCCTATGACAGTCACTACGCCGGCCTCTCACGTCGCGCCAAAGCCGAACAATGGGCAAGCTTCTTAACCTTCTGCCAGCAGCTCAACCAGCGAGACCTAGCGTCAGAGCCACAGGAGAAAGCAAGCCTGCAGAACGCAATTAACTCAGCATGGGCCGAACTCGACTTTCCCGAGCCGTGGCGAACGACTGTCATCCCACGAATCGATAACGCTGACGTAGCCAGCGATGAGCAACAGCACCGCAAGCTCTGCATCGAGCTAGAACTACTGCTCGGTGTCGATAGCCCTAGTAAAGACCAGGCCCTGCGCATGGAGCTGCAAATGAACAAGCTACAAAAAGGCTTGGGGCAGAATAGTCCAAGCCCACTTGAGCTGCGACTCGACTGGCTGAAGCTAGCTGCCTGCCCCAGCCCTGAGCTACAGCAGCGCTTCGATCAACTTCAGCTAAAGGGTTAAGGAGCTTATCTGCTCTGCTCGCAGGGGCTTCCACTGCCCCTGCCTTACCCTACGCTCTTCTATTTCAGCTGTCTTTCGAGGCAGTAGGAATACATCTTTAGAGCGTAGTCGCGCTGCGCCTCTGGAATCGCCATCATACGCGCGACAAAGGCTGGCTCTTTTTCCAGCATCTGCTCCTTGGTAAACGACACCCCCGCACTATCAAAATTGATCGGCGGATAGTTGCCGTGCAACATCTTGTAGGCTAAAGCGTTGCTCTCATGTATCACATAGAGGTCGACGATCTGTCGGTCGATCTCTTCCGCTACCCGCTCTGCGCCACCGTATTCGCCACGCAGCACCTCTCCAAAAGCAACGTGTACGGCGCCTTTCTGACCGGCAATACCCGCCGCAATGCTCTCGATATCCTCTTGTTCGCCCTTCTCATAGGCGCCGTGCTGATCCACGGTATAGAGCTCGTTGGCCTTCGCCGCGTCCAGAGGATCTAGCTCATAGGAGATAGAAACAGGCACGATGTTCAGCTCTCTCACCGCATCACTAAAACTCTCGGTTTTACGATTGTGATTGATGGTCAACATTTTAATAATCGCCGGCTCAGTCGCATCCCAGCCATTCTTCGCCCGCCCCTCGCGGTGCGCGATCCAGATATTACAGTGTTCCACCACGATAGAGTGGTGAATATAAGCCGACAACTGCTTGAGCGCTGCCAGCATCTTTCGCGGCGCCTTCTCTGAGCGATTGACAATGAAGCTCTTATTCAAGCGCATCAACGCAGACACGTAGTCTTTCGTTAACAGGTTATCTCCGATGGCGATACGTGTAGTAGGAGAGTCCTCCGTCCACAGCGCGAAGCTAACAAAGGCTGGATCTAAAGCAATATCACGGTGATTACTCAAAAAGCAGTAACGTTTTGTTGGGTCCAGGTTTTGCAGGCCGGAAACAGTGAACGCGCTCGTGGTGGAGCTGATCATATGCTCCATGTACTTCTTCACTACCAGCTGGAAGCTCTCTACATCGTTCACACCGCGCAGCTGGTAACGCAGCAGCTGCCGCAGTACCGGCTTAATCAGCCAGCCAAAGTGATCCGCCGCCTTGGGGAAACGCAGCTTAGCAATAGCACTGAGTAACTCATCATTGCCAAACAATCCCTCCAACACCTCGCGAACCTCGTCGTCACGATAGGGGCGGATATCTTTAAACTTGTCCATATTTTCCTTCACTGCCACAATTGCTTAAAATGGGCGAACCATACCCGAATTTGCTGAATTTTTCACCTACTAGTAGTCAAACAGCAATGCCCAGTAGCCAAACATGAATGTCGACGATCAATTATGAACAACACTATGAGCCCCACCAGCTCCCCATGCTACTGCGGCGGTGACAGCTATGCTCTCTGCTGCCAGCCGATACACTCAGGCAGCCGCTACGCCGACAACCCGGAGCAGCTAATGCGCGCTCGATACAGCGCCTGTTGCCGCCAAGACATCGATTTCTTACTGGCGACGACACACCTGTCAACTCAAGCGCTCTACCACGCTAACGAGCTACAACAATGGCTCGATGATATCGAGTGGCTGAGCCTACGCATTATCAGCTCGTCAATGTCCTCTGCCAAGTTAGGCCATGTCGATTTTGTCGCCTTTTATCACTCCAACAATCCAACGACAGACAACACGCCGCCTGTAATACGGCAGCATCGCGAATACTCAAGGTTCCAGCTAGAAGACACTGAACAGTCTTCTCAATGGTATTTTGTCAGCGGCGAGGACCGCCCTGATACCCCGCTAGAACGCAATCAACCCTGCCCTTGCCGAAGTGGCAAAAAATACAAGAAGTGTTGTCTTTAAGAGCCCCTACTATGAATCACGATCAACAGCCACCACAAACCTTGCACGCCTTATTGCAACGCCTTGGCTTGCAATTAACCTGCTACGACTTTGGCCGTCGCATTCAACAACTCCCTGATGCAGTATGGCAGAGCTTCGAGGATTTACAGCGCCCCTACCCACAACCCTACCTACGTCATGCATGCCTAGCTATGGTGATTCAGGATGGCACAGTGGAAATGCAGAGTAACCCCATGCTGTGGTTTATCCGCCTCCCTCTCGACGAGTTTTCGATGCTAGACGTCGGCAGTCGTGACCTCTTCATCGGCGCCATCCTGCACCGGCTCGGCCGGCAGATGGAGCAGCTGCAGCAGAACGGCGAGTCCGTCGACCTGCTGGCAGATAATCCTTTTGTGTTCACTCCGCCTGAAGAGCGACTCTGCCAGCTGCACGCCATCCTACGAGCAGACCTCTGCCTGCCTCCTAGCGCTCATCAAGCCGCTGCCCTAGATTACCTACAACACAGCCTAGGCGCTAACGAGGGTGACAACTGGCAGCATTTGGAGCTCGCCGGGCTTGCCGACATTGCAGCACGCCTGCAAGAACATCACAGCCTCCTCGAGCAATCACTCCCGCAGCTACCACTGCCCGTACTCGCCGCCCTCTGCCAGGGCTTTGAAAATAGAACAATTGACAGCCAGCTGAGCAAGTTAATTGAGCAGCGACTTAAAGACTACCTACAACAAACCGGCGACGACGCCCCCCTGCTCCCCAGCCTATTGCGTGGGCTGAGCCAGAGCACCGATTTAGCGCAACTACGTCAGCTCGTTATCGAGCTGCTACAAAGCCCGCACGGCCAGCAACTTGAGTTGCTGGCAACACTCAGCAGTCGCTTCCACCTACTGCTCGTCGACAAGCTAGTCTGCAGCCTGTTTCTCGAGCAGCTAGCCGCTAGCCCTTCAGCTTCCCATGCATTCAGCCAGTTAGTGGCCGAGCTCCTCAGCCTCAACACACTCAAGCCGACACTAATTCACTGCTTACTGACAGAGCAACGCTCGCCGGCACTGGCATCTGCTGCTGACGCATTCATCGCACAAGCAACAAATAACAATTAATCGCAGAATAGTGTTGACGGCTCGCTTTATATGAGTAGAATGCGCCCCCGTAGACAGCAGAACACGTCTACAGATTGATGCGGGGTGGAGCAGTTAGGTAGCTCGTCGGGCTCATAACCCGAAGGCCGTAGGTTCAAATCCTACCCCCGCTACCATATTTTTAAAAGCCGACCCTCAACAGGTCGGCTTTTTTCGTTATAATAATTTTTATTGCCTGCCCTGCTCATTACAACCTCCCCCGCCCTCTTCGTTACAAGCCACTATAGTCGTGCCCAAGCCCCTGTGCTAATGTGAAAGAAAAGTTAGCTATTGGAGCCACCATGCACACCCTTAAACTACTCTTCAGCACCGCACTCATTCTCGCCGTCACCGCCTGCTCATCTTACAGCGTCAATTCGGACTACACCGAAGATTATGACTTTAGCCAGGTCAAAAGCTTCAAGTGGCACCAACAACCCACCGACCAGGCCAGCCTCAACTATTTAGGCGGCGACATCTTTGACCACCGCATCCGTGACTACGTTACAAAAAGCCTCATATTAAAAGGGCTCAGCAACAGCAACAGTAACCCCGACATTTTCGTTAGTTATGGCGTACTCACGGAAGACCGCACAGACATCAACACTTACAACACCTATAGCGGCTACGCCCCCAATTGGCGCTACGGCTACTACGGCAACAACTACGGCATTGCTACCGGCAGCACTCAGACCACCGTTAGCAACTACAAGCAAGGGACCCTAATGATTGACTTCATTGACCCTAAGTCGAACCAACTGATCTGGCGCGGCACCGCCGATGGACGACTCGACAAGGATGCCAGCCCCGAAGAGCGACGCGAAGCGCTGCGCGAAGTCGTCGATAAAATACTCGCGCAATTCCCTCCCAAATCATAGCAGTAGCCCCATCAGCGAACGGCGGGTCACGCACCCGCCTACTGCCTACCAACAACACATAAGCAGAGACAATACAGCCCATAAGCCGCCACGGCCTGACTAGGCAATAATAAAACGATAAAATACTCTGCAATAAACATCGTTAGGAATCACAAGCTATGTACAAAATCCTTCTCTCGGTCGCCATCAGCGCCCTCATTTCCACTGGCGCCTTTGCCGCCAAGCCTACCAGTATCGCCTTCGAGTCCAAGAACAGCACCTCTGAGCAAGTCGAATATTCTAACTATGTTGTTAAATGCTCGAACGGTAAACGCCAACCACTAACAGCCTGGGATAACCGCAAAAAATGGTGCGTAGGACAGGGCTCGCAGGAAAACTGCCACAAGAGACAGATGAAGGCAGCAAAAGCCGCCTGTAAGCTCCAGTAGCCAGCAACTCTATCTAGCAGCCACCCTAGATAGAGACTTCATTTAGCTCACTTAACAATCATCAACCTTCTGCGTATAAATATCTTGCCTGCAACTCGTTCAAGTCTGATTGAGTCAACCCAATCCGCTCAGTGAGATAGCAACTAACAGAGCCGAAGTGCTTATCAATGGCGGCGAAGGCGCTCTGTAAATATGAAGTCCTAACCTCGAGCATTGGTCGCAACAAGGCTGGATCAATGTGCTCACCATAGTGCGCCAACACCGAGGCTATCTCCTGATCAATGGGCAGATAGTCATTCGTCAATAAATAATCATGCATGATCGTCTCCCGCTCGACGCCCAAGGCAGAGAGCAACAACTTGGCGGCGAAACCCGTCCTATCTTTGCCCGCGGTACAATGCACCAGCGCCGGCCGCCGAGCCGTCGACAAAAGGCACTCAAACATCTGTCGATAGCGACTTGAATGCTCAAGGACCAACTCATCGTTGATACCACACATAAACTCACCGACCCCCACCTCATCTACCGCACCGTCCATCACTCGGGCAAAGAAGCCCATCAAGTTACCTGGATCAATCGATAGATCGGCGCACTCAAGTTCACCCTCAGGCAATACCGATGGCGATGCCTCCACCTCCGCCAGCTGGCGAAAGTCACAAACCAAACCAATACCCAAAGACTCAAAGTGCCGCAGATCAGCTGGCGTCAAGGCCGACAAGCGCCCCGAACGATACAGGCAGCCCCAGCGCACCTGCCGCCCCTGACGATTGATATAACCGCCAAAGTCGCGAAAATTGGGGCACCCCTCTAAGGCAATTCGCCGCTCGGCCAGACGATAGCTTCCCCCTTGCGTCGTTGTGACAATAAAGATCGGATGCACCACCTCACTCACAAAGCGCACCTTTGCCTCCGTCACCTGCAGGCTGATCGATGCCGCCGCGATAGGTGACTCAACCGAGACCCGAGCAACAGAGAGCCATGGCAGCAGCGACCAATCTAATCGATAGCCTCCCCCTCCTTCAGCGGTTACCCGCAGATTGCGGACGATAAGTTCGCTAGCGGTAGTACTATTGATCACTGCCACCCTTACGCATCCCCGCCTCTAGGTATGCCTCCGTCAACAATCCAATAGTCTTGATTTGTCGCTCAATCGCCTCATCAGAGAAAGGGTCAACACCCAACATATCTTTATACATAGGTGCCATAGTGACATAAGACATCACGATATTATTAAACGCCATCACGATCCATGGCAGCAGCTCAGCATGCCCCTCCATCACCGGCGCCAAGGCCGTAGAAACACCATTACTGTAGCTAAACAATGGCTGAAACAACTTGGCAAGTGTATCTTGCACCTGCGGCCCGCCCGAGAGTGCCGCATGCTGCAGCAGACGCGATAGATTAGGGTTCCCCGTATGCAATCGCACCAGGTTACTCTGCCACTGCAAAACACTCTGCTGCGTTACCTCTGTTCCTAACAACTCCTCTAACGGCGCATTAAACAGCAACAACAAACGATCGAGGACCGCATTGTAGAGGGCCTCTTTATTCTTAAAGTGGTTGTATAGGCTAGGCGAACGAATGCCCACCGCATCGGCTACCTCGCCCAGTGAAGTAGCCTGATATCCCTTGGCAGCAAAAAGATTCTCTGCCGCATCTAGAATGCGCACTGCGGTTGGCTTCATATATCGCTCTATAAATTATTACTTTGCTCTCTTCGATATACGATTAAAGCATAACTCCTGCCGTATTCTAACCCCTGAAAGCCTGTGGCGGACACCTATAGACATGAGGGTGGAGCAACCTTTACGCCCCCTCATAAAGCCCTGGCATACCTGTGACAAGGATACGCGTAGAGGTAACAGCAGCGAAGCACTCCGCACACCCCCTCTTCTCAACAACCCAGCCCACTCCCAAAAGCACCACACAACATTAAAACGTCTAACCAAGGCCAGTGTTTTCACCAAAATCTATTGACAGACGCCCTCTGGCAGTGAATAATCCGGCGTCTTTATTTATTCACCCAATTTAGGAGCAATACGGTGGCTAACTCTCCACAAGCAAAAAAACGCGCTCGCCAGGCCGAAACGCGTCGTAACCACAACGCCAGCCTGCGCTCAATGGTTCGTACTTACATTAAGAAAGTTATCGCAGCCATTGCCAGCGGTAGCCATGAATCAGCACAGACTGCCCTCAACGAAGCAGCACCTGTCATCGACCGCATGGCCGACAAAGGCATTATTCACAAGAATAAAGCCGCACGCATTAAGAGCCGCCTAAACAGCAAGGTTAAAGCCCTAGCCGCTTAATCTCGCTTCTTACGCGCACAAAAAAGCCGGCCTACGCCGGCTTTTTTGTGCGCGCTAGCCTCAAATTGCCAACACCATATTGTCTCGATGCACCAACTCATCGTCACCGCGATAACCCAACACCTCCCTAATAGCATCACTCGCGACACCGCAGAGCAGCTGAGCCTCCTCACTCGAATAATTAACCAAGCCTCTAGCCACCTCGCAACCATCGGCATCGCGACAGATCACAACCTCGCCGCGATCAAAGACACCCTCTACGCCGACAACACCGACAGGCAATAAGCTACTGCCAGACTCCTTCAGAACCCGCACCGCACCAGCATCAAGCTGCAGCGAGCCTGCAACACGCAGATGACCCGCCAGCCACTGCTTACGCGCAACGACCCGCTCTCGCGCCGCACACAGCGTCGTCCCCAAGAGCTCTCCTGCCGCAATACGCGTCAACACCGCCTCGATAGCACCACCCACGATCACTGTGTCAGCACCAGAACGCGCAGCTAGGCGTGCCGCATTGACCTTGGTATACATCCCACCCCTACCAAGGTGGCCACCACTATCGCCCGCCACGGCCAGCAGAGCCTCATCTTCAGCATCCGCCTGGGCAATCAACTGAGCCGAGGGATTAAAACGAGGATCCGCATCATAGAGACCCTCCTGATCCGTCAAAATAATTAGACGATCAGCCTCGACCAAGTTAGCCACCAAAGCCCCCAAGGTATCATTATCACCAAAGCGTATTTCATCGGTGACGACGGTATCATTTTCGTTAACAACAGGAACCACCCCCATCATCAACAGCGCCTTCAGCGTCGCTTGCGCATTCAGATAACGTTTACGATTCGACAAATCGTCATGCACCAGAAGAATCTGGGCCGCTTGCAGATCAAACCTAGCAAATTCTGCCTGATAGGTTTGCACCAAACCCATCTGGCCAATAGCCGCCGCCGCCTGCAACTCTGCCATCTGCTTGGGCCGCTTACTCCACCCCATCCGACTCATGCCCTCGGCAACCGCACCGGAGGATACCAAGACCACCTCGATACCTCGAAGGCGCAGATCAGCAATCTGCGACACCCAGTCAGCGATAGCCTCACTCGCCAAACCAGCACCGTTCGCCGTCAATAGCGCACTACCTATTTTTATTACCCAGCGCTCAGCCACGTCAAACCCCTAGCCATCAATGAACATATAAAATTTACGGCGCATAGACAATTTCGACATCATGATCGTCATCGTCATCGTCATCGTCATCGTCATCGCCCTCAAGCATCGCCTTACGCGCTACCGCCCTTTCCAAGGCATGGTGTTCAGCCAGCTCTTCAATACGCTTGCGCCCTTGCGCCTGCATCAACAACTGCTGCTCTCGCTCCTGCTCTAACAGCTCTGGCTCTGCCTGCTCTCGCTCTCTCTGCTGCTCGATATGCTCCATGATATCGCTAACCAGAAGCTCGGTGCCATCACCGTTTATTGCCGACACCGAATATACTGGCCCTTCCCAACCGAGCGCCGAGACAATTTCCTGCTGCTTCGCCTGACGCTCCTCTACCGGCAACAGATCAAGCTTGTTCAGCACCAACCAGCGCTCTCGCTGGGCCAATGCCGGACTAAATAGCTCAAGCTCATGAACGATTTTCTTCGCCGTATCGCTCGGGTCAACCCCGTCATAGGGCGCCACATCGACAATATGCAGCAGCATTCGCGCCCTAGTCAGGTGCTTGAGGAAACGTATGCCGAGACCAGCCCCCTCAGAAGCCCCCTCAATCAACCCCGGGATATCAGCCAGCACAAACGAGCGGTGCTTCTGCACACTGACCACACCTAAATTTGGCACCAACGTCGTAAACGGATAGTTAGCCACCTTCGGTCGTGCGGCAGAAACAGAGCGGATAAAAGTCGACTTACCGGCATTGGGCATTCCCAACAGCCCGACATCAGCCAGCACCTTAAGCTCCAGCTTCAGGTTGCGCATCTCCCCCTCAGAACCTTTGGTAGTCTGTGTCGGGGCGCGATTGGTACTAGACTTGAAACGCGTATTACCCAGACCATGAAAGCCACCCTGAGCGACCAACAGGCGCTGACCAGGCTCGGAGAGATCACCCAGCACCTCTTCGGTATCCTCATCGATAACGGTACAACCTACAGGCACATGGATGGTCATATCCTCGCCCTTGCAGCCCGTCATATTGCTGCGCTGCCCACGCTGCCCATCCTTGGCAAAGAATTTACGCGTATAGCGATAATCAACCAGGGTGTTTAATGCCGAGTCAGCCTCAAACCAAATACTGCCACCATCACCGCCATCACCGCCGTCGGGCCCACCCTTAGCGATATATTTTTCACGGCGAAAACTCAATGCACCATACCCGCCTCGTCCCGCCTGCACCAAGATGCTTGCCTCATCAACAAACTTCATCGCCAATCTCCGCTAAGGGTTGTAAATATTCAACTATTATAAAACAAAAAAGCCCCGTCTATAGACGGGGCTTTATAGTAGCTATGAGAACTAAGAGTTAAGCCGCAACAATCGTTACAAACTTACGGTTCTTAGGGCCCTTCACTACGAATTTAACGACACCATCCGCCTTGGCGAACAAGGTGTGATCTTTGCCGATACCTACGTTTTCACCGGCGTGGAACTTAGTGCCACGCTGACGAATAAGGATGTTACCTGCTAGAACTTTCTGGCCGCCGTAGCGCTTAACACCTAAGCGTTTACTCTCGGAATCGCGACCGTTACTAGTACTACCACCAGCTTTCTTGTGAGCCATCTTCTATCTCCTTAGCCGTTAATACCGGTAATTTTAACTTCGGTGAACCACTGACGGTGACCCATCTGCTTCATGTGGTGCTTACGACGCTTGAACTTCATGATCTTCACTTTTTTGTGACGACCCTGAGTAACAACCTCAGCGGTAATCTTGGCGCCTTCAACAACAGGGGCACCGATCTTAACGCCTTCACCTTCGCCAACCAGTAGCACCTGATCGAATTCGATCACGTCACCAACAGACTTCTCAATCTTCTCTAGCTTGAGGGTCTCGCCCTCAACTACACGGTGTTGCTTACCACCGCTTACGAATACTGCGTACATTGCACTGCTCCATTTAAGCCTGCTTACAATCCAAGTGACAAGCCGCTACGGCTGTTTTGGGCAAGATTCAGGCACCAAAGCCAAGGTAGTGAACTACGCTCAGACTTTAGGTTTGTGATATAAGGCCGCGGATTATACCCAAGTCGCAATACACAAACAAGGCAACTTTCGCATAAATTATGAGCAGGCCTGTTGACAGCATTCCCACGAGGCCATAGCATCCAGCCCATACGATGCTAGCTCTTTAATATCAGGAATATCATGCAAGACATCCGTGCCGTCATCTCCAGCGAACTTGAATCTGTCGACCAACTCATTGTCGAGCAACTCCACTCGGATGTCCCACTGGTCGAAGATATCGGTCACTATATTGTTGAGGCTGGCGGCAAACGTATGCGCCCTACCTTAGTATTGCTCGCCGCCAAGGCACTCGGTTACGATGGCCGACTCAGTATTCAATTGGCCACTGCCATCGAATATATCCACACTGCGACATTACTCCATGACGACGTCGTCGATATTTCAATGTTACGCAGAGGTCGACCGACCGCCAACGCACAGTGGGGCAACGCCCCTAGCGTTCTGGTAGGTGACTTCATCTACTCCAGAGCCTTTCAGATGCTGGTGGCCATGAACGACATGCCAATCATGGCTTTACTGGCTACAACGACTAATAAAATAGCGGAAGGCGAGGTACTACAGCTACAGAAAGCCGGTGACCCAACGACCACCGAAGAAGAATACCTCACCGTCATCAAAAATAAGACCGCCATCTTATTTGAGGCATCCTCACTCGGCGGCGCGATGATAGCAGGCGCCTCACCCACTCAGTGTGAGGCCCTACGCACCTTCGGCAGCGCCTTAGGTACGGCCTTCCAACTCATCGATGACGTCCTCGACTACCAGGGTAAAGCAGAGGAGATGGGGAAGAATATCGGTGACGACCTCGCCGAGGGAAAACCTACCCTCCCTCTTATATACACTATGCGCCAAAACAACCAAGAGCAGGCCACAATCGTTGAGCAAGCTATCCGCAACAAAAGTAGCGAACAGCTATCGCAGATTATCGAAGCCGTCAGCAGCAACGGCGCCCTCGAATACACCCACAGCTGCGCTGTCAAGGAACAGGAGAGAGCTATCCGCGCACTCGAACACCTACCCGACAACGAAGCCACCCGCCAAATGGCTCGACTCGCCCATCTCGCGGTTAATCGGCGCGCCTAGACAATGAGCTGAGTCGGTGAGAAGCAACCTCACAATACGCAGCGACTCTCTTGTGTCCCCTATTCCAGACAGGGGAAGTGTAAACAAACTCGACACACAGCGCCTCGACTAAGCTAGAGGCGCGTGGATATTGGTAACACTCCACCACGGATGCCTATAAATCTAAACAAAGCCGAGCATATTTATTGACAACACGATGACCAAACCGCGAAAGTGGTGTTTGCGAGCCGCTCATCTGTCGCCCCGACTGAAGTAGCCGCACTATGGAATAATAATAATGGTCAAAGAATTTACGCTATGTTTTTAGGCAGTACTATCGGAGCCATCAGCTACGCTATTGGCGCACTGGCGTTCGCTATACTGACGCCCCTGTGCCTAGTGCTGCAACGACAAAATATCTACCCACTGACACTGTTAATAGCCTGTCTAATTACCGCTGTTCGCTGTACTTCATCGATTCTCTATAGTCATTACAACCTCTCGGGCTCAATACTGCTGATTATCGATATCGCTTTCTACGGCATATGGATTACAACGCTGTTGCACACCGTAAAACTGGCCACCCAACACCCCTTACCTAAACTACTCACCTATCCGATCATCGCGACCTATCTCGCCATTGTTTTCAGCTGCCTGATTAGCTATATCATTTTCGATATCAATCTAAAAACATACACCTCAACACCCACAATCTGGACTAATATTGTCTTCTCCATCCTCAGCTTAATCCTAATCGAACAGCTCTATAAGAACCTCAAGAACGCCGACAGACACTCCTTTAAATTTTTCTGCCTTGGCCTTGCTGCACTCTTTACCTACGAGCTCTACCTGTATACACACACCCTAATATTTCAAAGCCTTCCGCTCGATAGCTGGCAGGCGCGAGGGGGAGTTTACGCACTAGTAGGCCTCTTCCTGCTACTCACGCTCAGCAACCGATCGACCCCCCAGCTGACCTTGTCACGAAAAATGGTCTTCTATACGACAAGCCTGACCGGCGCAGGCATCCTATTATTTTTGATGGGCGGCATCGGCTACTACATGCGCATCTACGGTGGTTCCTGGGGAGGTGCCCTGCAAAAGGTGCTGATATTTGCCTCCCTTGCCGGCACTGCATTGCTTTTTTCCATCTCAAAGTTTCGCGCCACCATGCTAGTGCTCATCAACAAACATTTTTTCAGACACAAATACGACTACCGTAACGAGTGGCTAAACCTGATCCAAATCCTCTCCCAACCGGTCGAGCAGGATAACCTACAAAAGCGCACCATCAAGGCTGTCGCGCATATTTTTGGCAGCCCCGGCGGTGTCGTCTGGCAACTTCAACATCAGCACTTCCTACCTATTTGCGCCACCAACTGCAGCCTTCCTGAAGACGCTATAGAGAGCGTCGATTCTGCTTTCGTGCAAGCTCTACGCGACAAGGAATGGGTCTTTGAGGCGATCGGTTTACACAGCGTACGCTACTCGGAAAACAATCTATTACCGAGTTGGTCGAGGTCCATTAAGGATCTCTGGATCATTCTGCCTCTGCTCAACGAAAACAGCCTACTCGGTTTCATGGCGCTGCAGAAGCCGGCGGAAGAAGTCTCACCTCTAAGCTGGGAGGACCTCGATCTATTGAAAACTGTTGGCAGACAAATTGCCGCTTATCTCGCCCGCCACGAGGCCGCCGAGCTCCTTGCTCAATCTCGTCAATTTGACACTTACAACAAACTTACCGCCTTTATCATGCACGACCTAAAGAACCTTATTGCACAGCAGGCACTGGTGGTGCAAAACGCTGTAAAGCACAAGAATAACGCCGAGTTTTTCGACGACGCGATCAATACCATCGACAATTCGGTAACCCGAATGAGCAGCCTACTCTCCAAGCTGCAAACTCAAAGCAGGAGCCTAAACCAGGTCATTCCCGCACCGAAACTCATTACCGAGGCAGCACAGAAATGTCGTCACGATTGGCCAGTGCCCGAACTCAACTTAGCGGCCGGCCAAGACCTGACAATTAACGCGGATATCGACACTTTGACCATGGTGCTTTGCCACCTAATCAAGAATGCTCAAGAAGCTACCCCCGCCGACGGCGCCATTACCATCGGCCTGCATAAGAAGGGCACGATGGTTGTGATCAGTATCGAAGATACGGGGTCAGGCATGGACGACCGCTTTATTCGTGACCGTCTATTTAAACCCTTTGATACCACAAAATCTGGCAAAGGCATGGGTATTGGTGTCTTTCAGGCCAGGGAGTACATCCGCAGTCTACAGGGAGAGATCCATGTCAAGAGTCAGCTTGGCAAGGGCAGCTTGTTCACCCTTTCTATACCTGAAAATTCCGCATACTGTATACAATAACCTTGGAATCAGCTCATGAATAAAAATAATAGTAAGCCTACCTTGCTGATAGTAGAGGACGACATCGGACTACAGAGCCAATTACGCTGGCATTTCGATTCCTATAATGTCGTCCTCGCCAGCGACCGGCCCTCGGCAATCGCCGCCATCCGCAAAGAGGAACCCGCCGTCGTCGTACAAGACCTGGGGCTACCGCCCGACGAAGAAGGTGTCGAAGAGGGCTTCGCCACCGTCCGCGAGACGCTGGCGCTGGCTCCCAACACCAAAATCATCGTTGTTACCGGTCATCACGAGCGAGAGAACGCCCTTCGCGCCGTTGACCTCGGCGCCTACGACTTCTATGAAAAGCCCGTTAACACCGAAGCACTTGATCTCATCGTCAACCGCGCCTTCCATATTTACAATTTGGAAGAGCAGAATCGCAAACTACACAGCCAGTCCACCAGCACCCTCAACGGACTGATTGCCTCCGACCCGGCGATGCTACGCATCTGTCAGACCATCGAAAAGATAGCTCCTACCAATATCACCAGTCTTTTGCTCGGAGAAAGCGGCACCGGCAAGGAAGTACTGGCGAAAGCCATCCACGAGTCAAGTCCGCGCCGCGAAGAGCGCTTCATCGCCATCAACTGCGCCGCCGTACCGGAAGCACTGATGGAGAGTGAGCTATTTGGCCACGAGCGCGGCGCCTTTACGGGCGCTAATAAGACCACCCCCGGTAAGGTTGAGACCGCACATCACGGCACTTTATTTCTCGACGAAATAGGCGACATGCCGCTGCCGCTGCAGGCAAAACTGCTGCGCTTCCTACAGGAGCGTGAAATTGAGCGCGTCGGTGGGCGTGAGACTATCGCCGTCGATGTCAGGGTCGTCTGCGCCACCAACAAAGATCTTGAGAGCATGGTTAGCAGCGGCGATTTCCGTGAAGACTTGTACTATCGTATCAGTGAAATGGTGATCAATATTCCGCCTCTACGTGAACGCAGTGGCGATAAGATTCTCCTCGCCAGATTCCTGTTGCAGCGCTTCAGCGAGGAACAGAGCCGCAACATCACCAGCTACAGCAACGAAGCCACCGCCGCCATTGAGAGTTACAACTGGCCCGGCAACATCCGCGAGCTGGAGAATAAGATACGACGCGCCGTCATCATGTGCGAAGGCAAAAAAATATCGGCAGCTGATCTCTGCCTCGAGACCACCAAAGACCTCAGCATCAATTTGAGGAAGGTTCGCTATGAGGCGGAAAAACAGGCAATCAATAAAGCGCTGTATATCACCGCGGGCAACATCTCTGCAGCGGCTAAACTGCTGGGTATCACCCGCCCTACGCTCTATGACCTAGTAAAAAAGTACGAGATCCAAATACCCAACTCACCGATGCGAACACTCGCCTCTGCCGACCTGTAACAAGATCGCCACAGCGAACGCCGGTGACAAAAAACACCGGTGCTCGCACTACCTCCTAAGCCTCTATAATGGCAAGCAATTCAGCCGTTTTCTGCTTCATCAAGGCTGAGTCACCACGCGCCTCTACATTTAAACGCAATACCGGCTCGGTATTCGACATGCGCACATTAAAACGCCAATCCTGATAAGCAACGCTCAGTCCATCGGTGTGCTGCACCGATACCGCAGCAGGCGCATAAACCGTCTCAATAGCCTCTATTAACACCTTCGCATCCGTCACGGTACGGTTTATCTCGCCGCTACAGGGGTATGCTGCCACTCGCTCAGATACCAATTGAGATAAAGTCTTACCACTCTCTGAAAGCAACTGCGCCACCAACAACCAGGGAATCATGCCGCTATCGCAGTAAGCAAACTCCCTAAAATAATGGTGCGCACTCATCTCTCCGCCATAAATAGCATTTTCTAGACGCATACGCTCTTTAATAAAAGCATGGCCCGTCTTACATTCAATGGCGACGCCTCCTGCTGCCTCAACGATATCGACAGTATTCCAGGTAAGCCGCGGATCATGTACGACACGCTCGCCGGGGTGCTTAGCGAGATAAGCGTCTGCGAGCAAGCCTACGACATAGTAACCCTCAATAAAGGCGCCATGCTCATCAAAGAAAAAACAGCGATCGAAGTCTCCATCCCAGGCTATACCAAAATCAGCCCCCTCACGTATCACCGCCTCTCTCGTCACACCTCGGTTTTCCTCGAGCAATGGGTTAGGCACACCATTGGGGAAGTTACCATCGGCCTCATGATGCCGCTTAATAAATGTGAGCGGTAACTCTGGCTCTATCGCATCGAGAGCCATGCCCGCACCACCGTTACCCGCCGTCGCAACAATTTTCAACGATTTCAGCTTGCTCGCGTCAACATAACCCAGCAGATGCTGCACATACGCAGGGCGGGTGTCAATATGGTACAACGCCCCCCGCTCCGCCACTGCCGCGAATGCGTTGGCTTCCGCCAAGGCTTGAATATCAAACAAGCCTGTATCGCCGCTAATTGGCTTGGCACCTTCACGCACGAACTTCATGCCATTGTAATCTTTTGGGTTGTGACTCGCCGTCACCGCAATGCCACCATCCATCTCGCGATGGAAGGTAGCGAAGTAGACCTCCTCCGTGCCACAGCAGCCAATAGAAAACACATCAACCCCAGCATCGAGCAGGCCGTTAGTTAGCGCCTCACAGATTGCCTCACTACTAAGGCGAATATCGTAACCAATAATAACTTTCTTCGGACGTACGACCTCGGCGTAGGCTCGACCTATTCTGTAGGCAATATCCTCGTTAAGCTCATCAGGAATACGCCCACGCACATCGTAGGCCTTAAAGCAAAGCAGTTTTTCACTCATAACATCATTCATCCACAATGATTAATTTATCACGATGGCACAGTAAGCTGCTCACCTTGAGGTGCGCCTAGCCAAGCATATCTTGACGCAATATAAACACACAGCCTCACTTAGAGCGTCCATATATATCTTCAAAGCGAACAATATCATCTTCACCTAAGTAGCTACCACTCTGCACCTCAATCAACTCAAGAGGAATAACGCCTGGATTTGACAGTCGATGCTGATGCCCCAAGGGGATATAGGTGGACTGATCCTCGGTCAATATAAACTCTTTCTCTCCACAGGTGACGTGGGCTGTGCCACTAACCACGACCCAGTGTTCGGCACGGTGATGATGCATCTGCAGGGAGAGTGTCTGACCAGGGCTGACAATAATCCGCTTCACCTGAAAACGCCGATCAGCCACTAAAGCTTGATAGCTCCCCCACGGACGAAATACCTGTGTATGGCGATCTGTTTCAGGCCGTACCTCCGACTTCAACCGACTGACAATATGCTTAACATCTTGCACATGATCTTTACTAGCGACGAGTATCGCGTCCTCTGTTTCAACCACCACTAGATTATCAACGCCCACCGCAGCCACCAGCCGCTTGCCACTACGCAAATAGCTGTTGCTAACATTGTGGGTGATAACATCCCCCCTGCAAACATTATTATCATCATCGTGCTCACTGACCTGCCACAATGAACTCCAAGAGCCAACGTCACTCCAGCCTGCCGCAAGCGCTATAACTACGGCATTGTTTGTCTTCTCCATCAACGCATAATCGATCGAATCACTGGGACACTGCTCGAACGCCAACCGGTCAATACGGATAAAACTCAAGTCATGCTCACGGTCATCATAAGCCTTACGACAGGCGTGAAATATTTCGGGTGAGAATTGCCCAAGTTCAGTGCAAAACTGTTCGGCCCGAAAGACAAACATACCGCTGTTCCACGCGTACTTCCCCGAGCGGACATAGGACTTCGCCGTTGGCAGGTCGGGCTTCTCAACAAACCGAGTCACTTTATAGCAATTTGGGAGCACTTCGACTCCCCGCTCAATATAACCGTAGCCCGTCTCTGGCCCTTCCGGCACAACCCCAAAAGTCGCTAAGTGCCCTTGCTCCGCAGCCACCACAGCCTGCATCACCGCCTGATGAAATATTGTCGGCTGCTTTATTACATGATCTGCTGGCAGCACTAATAATACCGCCTCTGCATCGTTTTTCTGTGCAGCCATCGCTGCCAAAGCCACTGCTGGAGCGGTATTTCGCCCTACAGGCTCTAGAATGATCGCTGCATTTTCAACACCCATTTGACGAAGCTGTTCAGCCACCAGAAAGCGATGCTCCTCGTTACAAACGACAATGGGCGGGGCAAGCTCTAACCCTTCGAGACGCCCTAGGGTCTGTTGCAACATCGACCATTGATCACTCATCAGGCGAATAAATTGCTTCGGAAACAACCCCCTAGAAACAGGCCAGAGTCTACTGCCAACGCCTCCACAAAGTAATACAGGATGAATCATAATAGTCTCGTGATCAGTCAATAGCTTTTCAGCTCAAGGTAACATTTACATTCTTTAACATAAGCCCCGTAATTATATATGGAGTCTTACTGATTCACCTAGGCCCAAATACATCAATAACTTAAAGCTTCACCGAGGAAGAGGGCATTTTTTTGTTCAGAACGACAATAGTGGCGATGAAACCTACTACCTATCGAGGATTTGTCCTATTATTTGCACCACTAGACAGCCACTAGTAAACGGTTACAATAACGCCTCACTATGATTACCTAACGGCGGGGTCTCCGTCGTCTGCACAACAAGAGAAGCAAATGAGCGAGAAGAAAGGTTTAACACACATAAACAGCTTTACTAAGGAAGACCTTATCGAGTGTGGCCACGGACGCATGTTCGGCCCCGGCAACGCTCAACTTCCAGTAGACAACATGCTCATGGTTGATCGTGTCACTAATATTAGCGTAGACGGCGGTGAGTACGGTAAAGGCGAGGTTATTGCCGAGCTCGACATCAACCCTGACCTATGGTTCTTTCAATGCCACTTCCCCGGCGACCCAGTGATGCCAGGCTGTCTCGGCCTCGATGCCATGTGGCAGCTGGTTGGTTTCTTCCTAGGCTGGAAAGGCAACCCTGGCCGTGGTCGCGCCCTCGGTGTAGGCGAATTGAAGTTTACCGGTCAAGTACTGCCCACCGCAGGCAAGGTCACCTATCACCTAACGCTCAAGCGCGTCATTGAACGCAAATTAATTATGGGCATAGCCGATGGTACGGTCTCTGTCGATGGCGAAGTAATCTATGTCGCTAAAGACCTTCGTGTTGGCCTATTTACTTCTACCGACAACTTTTAAGGTTTTGCGGCACCTCCTTAGTGGCTGCCGCTCATTGATTTAATTTATACAAGTGAGTTTGTTATGAGAAGAGTTGTAGTTACAGGCATAGGCATCGTCTCCTGCTTAGGTAACAGCAAAGAAGCCGTCAAAGAGTCGTTATACGAAGGACGCTCTGGCATTAGCTTTAACGAAGTACACGCAGAGATGGGTTTTCGCAGCCACGTCAGCGGTACCCCGGTTATCGACTTCAAAGAGCATATCGACCGCAAGCAACTCCGCTTCATGAGAGATGCCGCTGCCTATGCATATATCTCCATGCAACAGGCAATCGACGACTCTGGCCTAACGGATGAGCAAGTTTCTAATGTACGCACCGGTATTATCGCTGGCTCTGGCGGCGCCTCTGCGGCCAGCCAAACTGAGGCTGCCGATATCCTACGCGACAAAGGCATCAAGCGTGTCGGCCCCTACCGCGTCACTCAGACCATGGGCTCTACTGTATCCGCCTGTCTAGCGACCCCCTTTAAGATTAAGGGTGTCAACTACTCGATCTCATCAGCCTGCTCCACCAGCGCACACTGCATCGGCAATGCGATGGAGCAAATTCAACTGGGCAAACAGGATGTTGTATTTGCTGGTGGCGCAGAGGAGCTGCACTGGACCATGAGCAGCCTCTTCGACGCCATGGGTGCACTATCCTCAAAGCGTAACGATGACCCTAGCAAGGCCTCACGTGCCTACGATGCCGACCGCGACGGTTTCGTCATCGCCGGTGGTGGTGGCATGATCGTGCTGGAGGAGCTGGAACACGCCAAGGCGCGTGGCGCCAAGATCTACGCCGAGCTTGTCGGCTACGGCGCCACCTCTGACGGTTACGACATGGTCGCCCCCTCCGGTGAAGGCGCCGTACGCTGTATGCAACAGGCACTGAGCACAGTTGACGGTACAGTTGACTACATCAATGCCCACGGCACCAGCACCCCGGCTGGCGACATCCCAGAGCTACGCGCGATGAAGCAAGCCTTTGGTGACAACCTCCCCGACATTAGCTCCACAAAGTCACTATCGGGGCACTCTCTTGGCGCCGCTGGTGTACAGGAGGCGATTTATAGCCTCATTATGCAGGAGCATGGTTTTATCACCGCGTCCGCCAATATCGAGACTCTCGATGAAGAAGCTAAGGGTATGCCAATCGTCACAGAGCGCAAAGACAACGTTAAGCTCGAACGCATCATGTCGAATAGCTTCGGCTTCGGCGGAACTAACGCCTCACTAGTCTTTCAAAGCTATAACGACTAAATAGACAAGCACAAAAAAGGCTGCGATTTCGCAGCCTTTTTTTGTTCACAGATAAGCAATTAACAAAGCAAGCCATCTAAAGGCAGTACCTCGACCATATCTCCTTCCGCTATCGC
The DNA here is from genome assembly GCF_003752585.1 of Sinobacterium caligoides. Taxonomy (NCBI): domain Bacteria; kingdom Pseudomonadati; phylum Pseudomonadota; class Gammaproteobacteria; order Cellvibrionales; family Spongiibacteraceae; genus Sinobacterium; species Sinobacterium caligoides. The sequence continues at coordinate 42,341 of NZ_RKHR01000010.1, read as the reverse complement.
TTGGCCTATCGGTACAATAGCCAGACAGTTGGCCCAGGACGTTGACGACAATACCCCCGAGCTCTGATTCGAGAATTGCGAAACAACGGCAGTCCCCCCATCCCTCTCTATCTTCGCTCGTAAATATTCTTGTCGGCGCCCAGGCTTAGCGACAGTAAAATTAGCAGGCAAGAAGACTGAAAGCGGTGCAGTTTCCCTGCAACCCTGCATCGTTAAAATATAGGGCCGAGCCACTAGACAGAAAGTGACAAAGACTGCTGCTGGGTTGCCAGGTAAGCCTAAAAAGGGCACGCCTAACACCTTACCATAGGCCAACGGTTTGCCGGGCTTAATGGCCAGTTTCCACAATTTAAGCGCGCCCAGTTTCTCTACCTCAGCCTTGACGTGGTCCTCCTCGCCTACGGACACACCACCACTGCTGATGATTAGGTCGCAGGCCCCGGCGGCCTTGCGCAACAGCCTCTCAGTATCCTCAGCGGTATCTCGGCAAATTCCTAGGTCGACAACCTCAACATCTAATCGCCCCAGCAGAGCGCTCAGCGTGTAACGGTTCGAATTATAGATTTGTCCTGGTAGCAAAACCTGCCCAGGCTCCCGCAACTCATCACCAGTAGAAAGTAGCGCCACCTTTAGCGGGCGTCGAATCTGTAACAATTCAACACCGACAGAGGCCAATACCCCTAGATCTTGAGGCCTCAAACGGTGGCCAGCCGGGAGCACCACCTCGCCAGCGATAAGGTCTTGCCCTGCTCGGCGAATATTATTCCCAACCGGTATAACACTAGTCGTCGACAAGCACTTATCACTGACAACGGCCTTTTCCTGCATCAAGACCGCATCGGCCCCTGCCGGCATCGCCGCGCCAGTGAAGATCCGTGCCGCTTCACCTGCCACCACCTCAACACCGACGGAACCCGCCGATATACGTTGAGTGACTCGCACCGAAGCACCAGCAGCAAGATCCCCTGCGCGCACCGCATAGCCATCCATCGCACTGTTATCAAAAGGCGGTACCGAGACCGCTGCTACAACATCTTCTGCCAGCACCCTACCAACGGCATCTGCCAGCTTAACGGTAACAGCCTCCGTTACTAGCGGAGCATCGTTCAGAAGCGTTGCCAATGCGGTCTCAATGGCCGTCCATGATGCACTCATTGGGTATGCCCCATCACCCCATCACGCTCAAGTACACCGACAAAGTTACAGGGTCTATGCGCACTGTTTATCTGCTCTTTAATAATTCCTTCCCAGCCAGTACGGCAAGCTCCAGTAGAGCCCGGCAGACAAAATACGACGGTATAATTAGCAAGCCCAGCCACCGCCCTTGACTGCACTGTCGAGGTACCGATGTCGTGATAAGAGATAGCCCTAAAGGTCTCTCCAAAGCCCTCTACCCTCTTATCGAATAACGGTATTAGAGCCTCTGGCGTCGAGTCTCTACCCGTAAAACCAGTACCACCGGTGACAAGTACAACCTGCACATCAGAGGCAATCCAGGCCGAAACGACGGCGCGGATATCATAGATATCATCTTTGACAATACGCTTATCAACGACTTCGTGGCCCGCTTCAGCAGCCACACTCTGCAGGTAGCGCCCCGAGCTGTCCGTCTGTTCATCACGTGTATCTGAGACAGTTAATACTGCCACTTTTAAGCTCTTTGATATTATCTCTGTCGACATAGCCTACTCCGTCGTTGCGCTGTAGCGATCTTTCAGCAAGCTTGCCATAACAGACCGCCAGGGACGTTGCTTTATCCCAAAATGATTCAATATACGCAGACACTTAAGTGCCGGGTGCGGCACGGCGCCGTATTTCTGGAAGTTATCCACAGACTTGATATTCACCTTCTCAGGATCTACCTGGCCGTACTGCTGGCAAGTGGCGATAATTGCCTCTGTAAAGTCCTCGCTGCTGGTAACATCAGAGCTGCAATAATGATATATGCCATAGCACTCCGCTCCGGCCTGCAGCTGCTCGGCACAGGCGACAACAACCCTAGCCACATCAGACGCAGGTGTCGGGCACCCCTCTAAACCGCTATAAACAACAAGTTCACGGCCCGTCTCGAGGTGCATCAGCATATCCTCGAAGACACCCGCGCCACTGTCACTAAAAACCCAACCCACACGCATCACCAATGAGATATCACAAAGCCTCAACATCGCCTGCTCGGCCCTCACCAACATCTCGCCATCACGAGTCACAGGGTTCGGTGCATCACCCTCAATGTAACCTTGCGCTAAATTAACCGAGAAGACCTGCGCGCTCGACAACTGAATACAAGGTAGGCGCTCACGCTGACAAAGCTCTGCGATACGGGTAACCAACTCAATATCATGCTCCTGCAGTCCTCCCTCTTCAGGGCTCTGCAGGTTAAAGCAATTCACTACAACATCGACGCTATGATGGTTAATCGCCACCAACGCCTCATCATCGGCCAGTAGCTGCTCACGCCCTAGCAACTCAACACGATAATGTTTGCTTACTAACAGCGGAACCAACTCCATTCCTACCCGACTATTATCATCTAGTATCAGCACTTTCATCGCCGCCACCTTCACATATTATTAATACACTATCTGCAAAAACAAAAAAACCACCGTAGCAGGTGGTTCTCACAAAATCATCTAACAACTGACAACCTAGAACGGAATATCGTCATCAAACCCTGTGTCACTAAACGGTTGCTGCGGCGCTGCAGGAGCTGTAGGTTGCTGCCTGGCTGGCTGCTGCTGGTAACCGCCCTGCTGCGGAGCCGCTTGCTGTTGAGGCTGCTGATAACCAGCCTGCTGATTGCTGGCGGGCTGCGGCGCAGAAGCTGGTGCCTGCTGCTGGTAGCCGGTTTGCTGCGGAGCCGCAGATGGCTGTGCAGCCGCTGGTTGCTGCTTCTGATAACTTTGCGCGGCATAGCCAGGCTGACCAGCGTCTTGATTACTGTTGCGGCTATCGAGCATTTGCATCTCATTAGCAACGATTTCAGTGGTATAACGATCTTGGCCGTCCTGTCCCTGCCACTTGCGTGTACGCAAGGCCCCCTCAACATACACTTTCGAACCCTTGCGCAGATACTCACCAGCGATTTCAGCCAATCGGTTAAAAAATACGACTCGGTGCCATTCGGTACGCTCTTGTGGCTGGCCAGTATTCTTATCTTTCCAAGTCTCGCTCGTCGCCAAAGTTATATTGGTAATAGCAGCGCCTGCAGCGGTAAAACGAGTCTCAGGGTCTTGCCCAATATTACCCACCAAAATAACCTTGTTGACACCTCTTGAAGCCATTAGCTTCTCCTTCATAATGAGAGCGAAAATTTCGCACCAATCATAACGCAATAAACCACCGCGAACTAGGCGCTAGGACAATGGATTTGCCTCTGCCTTAAAAGGCAGGATTTCCGTCTCAACAAACACTTTCTCATCGACCTTAAGGTAAGCCTGGCAATCCTTTGCTACCAGCATGACATCGACAACACCTGGCACAAGTTTCAGCTCCGCCAGCATATCTTCCGCACTGAAGCAGCTTTGATAGCGCAGAGCCAACCCTTTGAGGTGCCTCGGCTTTTTCATTCCAACTGCGATTAACAACCAAGCCAATACGACTGCAGCTGACAGCCAGAAACCTCCGACACCTCCCCAGTACTGCACCGCCAGGCCACCGCAGCTGCCACCGAGAAAAGCACCTAGGAATTGCGAGGTCGAATACACCCCCATCGCCGTCCCCTTACCACCGGCAAAGGCACGCTTACTAATTAGGGAAGGTAATGTCGCCTCTAACAAATTGAAAGCCATGAAGAAGCCAAAACACCCCATAATCAAGGCCCAACCATGATGACCAAACACCGCGAGCAGCAACAACGACAACAACAGCTGACAAATGGCACTAATGAACACCGGCTTAATCTTCTGCTTTCTCTCACCAAAGATAATCAACGGCACCATGGCAACAAACGACAACGCAAAAATTGGCAGATAAAACTTCCACTGCCCATGCGCCGACAACGACAAAACATCACCTAACATTAATGGAAGGTGCACAAAAGTAGCCATGAGTACAAAGTGCAGGGTAAAAATCCCTGAGTTCAAACGTAACAACTCTTTGTCGTGCAAAGCACGCTTCAGCAGCGCTGGAGCTGCCACCACGTCGGGCTGAGCACTGCTCTGACGCAACGGTGTCGGTATTAACCATAACGTGATCACCACCCCTACCGCAGCCAATACAGCGGTCAGAATAAAAATAGCAGAAATACTAAACGCACCCGCAATGAACGGCCCGATAATTACCGCGACCATAAACGAAACGCCGATACTCATCCCTATTGTCGCCATCGCCCGTGTCCGATGCTCTTCACGCGTCAAATCAGTCATCAGCGCTAAGACAGAGCTCGCGATGGCACCACACCCCTGCAGGCAACGGCCAAAAATCACCCCCCAAATACTGTCAGCCTGCGCTGCAACAATACTGCCAAGAGCGAAAATCAATAAGCCGGTAACGATAACGGTCTTGCGACCGATCTTGTCCGATAGCATGCCCAGCGGTATCTGCAACAGCGCCTGACTGATGCCATAGGCACCTAGTGCGAGACCAATCAACGCTGGTGTACTACCGGTAAAACCATCCGCATAGAGCGCCAGTACCGGCAACACCATGAATAAGCCTAGCATTCTGAACGAATACAAAGCCGCCAAACCGTATATCGAGCGGCGCTCAACGCCTGTAATGGAATTATTCGACAACGCAATGCTTCCTTATTAATAACAAAAAAACGATCGAGGGCCGCATCATAGCAGGAACCTCTAATCTGAACACGCCGCATCTTCGGCCAGCCACTATGACTAACTTCCGTAGCAGGATATAATTTTCTGTTTTAGCGGTGATAAGCGATGGATAAAATCTTAGTGCGCGGTGCTCGTACTCATAACCTTAAAAATATCGATATTGATATTCCGCGCGACAAACTCACCGTTATCACCGGCTTATCCGGCTCTGGCAAGTCCTCACTGGCCTTTGATACCTTGTATGCGGAGGGCCAGAGACGCTATGTCGAATCGCTGTCCACCTATGCCAGACAGTTCTTGTCGATGATGGAAAAGCCCGATGTAGACCATATCGAAGGGCTATCACCGGCAATATCGATCGAACAGAAGTCAACATCACACAACCCTCGCTCCACCGTGGGCACCATCACCGAGATTTACGACTACCTACGTCTATTATTTGCACGTGTAGGCACCCCACGCTGCCCTGATCACCAGCTCGACCTCGAGGCACAAACCATCAGCCAAATGGTCGACGAAGTGCTGGCGAGGGATGAGGGCAGCAAGCTAATGCTGTTAGCGCCGGTGATCAAGGAACGCAAGGGTGAGCACCATCAAACCTTCGACCAACTACGCAGCCAAGGTTTTATCAGAGTCAGGGTCGATGGCGCTATTTATGAATTGGACGACCTACCAACACTGGTAAAAAACCAGAAACACAGCATTGATGTCGTCGTCGATCGCTTCAAGGTGCGGGAAGATTTACGCCTGAGAATATCGGAATCCTTTGAGACCACACTGCAGCTCTCAGGCGGTCTCGCGGTTATCGCAGAAATGGATAGCGACCAAGAACAAGTATTATCAGCTCGTTTTGCCTGCCCTGAATGCGGCTACAGCCTGAAAGAGCTCGAACCGAGATTGTTCTCATTCAACAACCCTGCCGGCGCTTGTACCGACTGTGATGGTCTAGGGCAGAAGCAGTTCTTCGATCCTGCCCGTCTTATTTTAGACGACGAAGCGAGCCTAGCCGAAGGTGCAATCAGAGGTTGGGACCGCCGTAGTATCTATTATTTCCACATGCTCAGTTCGCTATCAGAACACTATCAGTTCGATATCGACACCCCCTTCAAAGAACTTAATGATGTACATAAAAACAAGATCCTTTACGGCAGCGGCGAAGAGGAAATCGTCTTTAACTATGTCAACGACAAGGGTGACACCTATAAACGTACGCACAGCTTCGAAGGCATCATCCCAAACCTAGAGCGCCGATATCGTGACACCGAATCGAATATGGTACGCGAGGAGCTGGGAAAATACCTCAACAGCCAACCTTGCCCCTCTTGTGATGGCTCCAGGTTACGGCGCTCTGCACGAAACGTTTTCATCAACAACAAAAACCTTCCAAGCCTAACTCGCCTTCCTATTGCTGAGGCCCTCACCTACACACAAGAACTACGTTTAAGCGGTAGCAAAGGCGAAATTGCTGAAAAAATCCTCAAGGAAATTAGAGACCGCTTACAGTTCCTTGTCGATGTCGGACTCAACTATCTTACACTAGAGCGTTCGGCAGATACCCTTTCCGGCGGTGAAGCGCAGAGAATCCGGCTCGCCAGTCAGATCGGTGCCGGCCTCGTCGGGGTTATGTATATTTTGGATGAACCGTCAATCGGACTCCATCAGCGCGACAACGAAAGACTACTAAAGACACTGACCCACTTACGAGATCTTGGTAATACCGTCATCGTCGTCGAGCATGATGAGGATGCCATCCGCCATGCCGACCACGTCATCGACATTGGCCCTGGGGCAGGAGTCCATGGCGGCAAAGTGATCGCGGCCGGCACCGCCGCCAAGATTATGAAGAGCAAGGACTCCCTGACTGGGCACTACTTGAGCGGCAAGAAGCAGATCGCCGTGCCAACAAAGCTGACAGACTATGATCCAACACGCGAGCTCATCATCAGTGGCGCCAGCGGTAACAACCTCCAGGATGTCACCCTAAAAATCCCTCTTGGCCTAATGACCTGCGTCACCGGCGTTTCTGGCTCAGGTAAGTCTACGCTGATAAACGGCACGCTCTACCCTCTCGCTGCAACCGAACTCAACGGTGCAACCACGCTCACAGCAGCGCCCCACGAGGGTATCAGCGGTCTTGACCTCGTTGATAAGTGCATCGACATTGATCAGAGCCCTATTGGACGCACACCACGTTCCAACCCTGCAACCTATACAGGTATTTTTACCCCCGTACGCGAACTGTTCGCAGGCACGCAAGAAGCAAGGTCACGGGGCTATAAACCCGGTCGCTTTAGCTTTAACGTCAAAGGTGGGCGCTGTGAAGCCTGTCAGGGTGACGGTGTCACCAAGGTCGAGATGCATTTCTTAGCTGATATTTACGTGCCCTGTGACATCTGCGAAGGAAAACGCTACAACCGCGAAACATTAGAAGTTCGATACAAAGGCAAAAATATCCATGAAATCCTCGATATGACTATCGAAGATGCCCTCGACTTCTTCGACGCCGTGCCTTCTGTCAAACGCAAACTCAGTACACTGATGGACGTCGGACTCAGCTACATCAAGCTAGGCCAAGCAGCAACAACACTCTCAGGCGGTGAAGCGCAACGCGTCAAGCTGGCAAAGGAACTCAGCAAGAGAGACACAGGCAAGACCCTGTATATTCTCGACGAGCCAACTACCGGACTACACTTCCACGACATCCAACAGCTCTTAAGCGTGCTGCACCACCTACGAGATCAAGGCAATACTATTGTTGTCATCGAACACAACCTCGATGTCGTCAAAACCGCCGACTGGGTAGTTGATCTCGGGCCGGAGGGAGGCTCTGGAGGTGGTCAGATAATTGCCACAGGAACGCCGCAAGATATTGCAAAGCACAAAGAGTCACATACCGGACGCTTTCTTAAAGGCATGCTCAACTAAGCAGTTAGAAAAATATAAAAAGCAAACATAAAAAAAGCAGCCGAAGCTGCTTTTTTTATCATCACATCAAACTTAATCTTCGTCTGTAGCTTCAGCTACTGGACGATCAACAAGCTCAACATAGGCCATTGGGGCCTTATCACCAGTACGGTAACCACACTTAAGTACGCGCAGGTAACCACCTGGACGACCTTGATAGCGAGGACCTACCTCGGCGAATAGCTTAGCAACTGCTTCTTTAGAACGCAGGCGGCTAAAAGCTAGACGGCGATTGGCGACAGTGTCTTCTTTGGCTAGGGTAATAAGAGGCTCGGCGTGACGACGAAGCTCTTTTGCCTTAGGCAAAGTAGTTTTGATCAGTTCGTGCTCTACTAGAGAGTTGACCATATTTCGAAACATCGCACTGCGGTGCGAGCTGTTTCGATTTAATTGACGGCCACTTTTACGATGACGCATGGCTTAATTCCTTACAATTCATTGCTATCACAGCAATAAAAATTAACCGAGATCGCATCGCTGGCAAGCAGCGACGCAACACATAATCTTAATTGACGAGTACACGGTCGTCGTTACGAAGACTGGCGGGTGGCCAGTTATCTAAACGCAAACCTAGTGACAAACCGCGTGACGCCAAGACATCCTTAATCTCAGTAAGAGACTTCTTACCTAGGTTAGGAGTCTTGAGCAACTCAACTTCAGTACGCTGAACCAGGTCACCGATGTAGTAGATGTTCTCAGCTTTGAGGCAGTTCGCAGAGCGAACGGTAAGCTCAAGATCATCGACTGGGCGTAGCAGAATCGGATCAATTTCCTCTTCATGCTCTTCAGGTTCTACCTCAGTCTCGCTTTCAAGATCAACGAAAGCTGCAAGCTGTTGCTGCAGGATTGTTGCAGCGCGGCGAATAGCTTCGCTAGGATCCAAAGTGCCATCGGTCTCTATGTCGAGAACCAACTTATCGAGATCAGTACGCTGTTCAACACGAGCATTCTCAACAACATAAGAAACACTGCGCACTGGGCTATAAGAGGCATCAAGCACCAGCTGACCAATACTGCGAGTTTCCTCGTCACCAGCATTGATCTGGTCCGCGGGCACATAACCACGACCAACACGCGCTGTGAGGGTCATATTCAGTTCGGCACCAGCTGAAACACTTGCAATAACATGCTCAGGGTTCTTAATTTCGATGTCGCCAGGCAACTCGATATCGCCAGCGGTTACTACCGCAGGACCTTTCTTGTTAAGAGTAAGCGTTGCCTCTGTCTTACCCTCCATAACGATGGCGACGCCTTTAAGATTCATTAGAATCTCAATAACATCTTGGTCAACACCTTCGATAGCACTGTATTCGTGCTCAACACCATCAATCTTAGCGCCGACTACTGCAGCACCAGGCATTGATGATAGAAGAATACGACGTAGCGCGCTTCCTAATGTGTGTCCAAAACCACGCTCGAGTGGCTCTAATGTTACCTTCGCGCGAGTGATCGATGTTTCAGAAACATCGATATTACGCGGTGTCAAAAACTCATTGACGGCACTCTGCATATTTACACCTGTCTTGACGGTTAGTCGTTAGTGTTATTTCGAGTACAACTCTACGATCAAGTTTTCATTGATCTCAGAGGATAGATCAGCACGATCAGGCTGGGCTTTAAAAGTACCCTCAACCTTAGCTGCATTTACGTCGATCCACTCGGTAGGAGCACGGTTCTCGGCCAGCTTAAGTGCTGCTTCAACACGAAGCTGCTTCTTAGACTTCTCACGCACGGCAACAATGTCGCCTGCCTTTACTTGGTAAGATGCGATATTAACGCAGGTACCATTGACGGTGATTGCCTTGTGTGAAACCAACTGACGCGCTTCAGCACGAGTTGATGCAAAGCCCATACGATAAACAACGTTATCGAGACGACTCTCCAACAACTTCAACAAGTTTTCACCTGTTGGGCCCTTAACACGAGCGGCTTCTTTGTAGTATTTCTTAAATTGCTTCTCAAGAACGCCGTACATACGACGAACTTTCTGCTTTTCACGTAACTGAACACCGAAGTCAGAAAGACGGGTGCGGCGTGCGCCGTGAACACCTGGTACAGTTTCAGCTTTACACTTTGACTCTAGTGGACGAACACCGCTCTTAAGAAACAGATCGGTGCCTTCACGACGAGAAAGTTTACAAGTTGGACCTATATATCTTGCCATTTTCTAATTCCTAGTCTCAGTTACACGCGACGTTTCTTAGGTGGACGACAGCCGTTGTGAGGGATCGGAGTCACATCGGTAATATTTGTGATTTTATAACCACAGTTATTCAAGGCGCGAACTGCTGATTCACGGCCTGGTCCTGGACCTTTAACCTGAACGTCAAGGTTCTTCAACCCATACTCCTGCGCGGCGATGCCGGCCCGTTCAGCAGCAACCTGTGCAGCAAATGGAGTTGATTTACGAGAACCACGGAAACCAGAACCACCGGCGGTGGCCCAAGTCAATGCGTTTCCTTGACGGTCAGTGATAGTGACGATGGTATTGTTAAACGACGCATGAATGTGCGCGATACCATCGACAACGGTCTTTTTGACCTTTTTACGTGTAGTTTTGGAACTTGGCTTTGCCATGTACTTACCCTGCTTAATATCGACACTGTATTTTTCATACAGCTACACTAAACAATCAAAAATATTGATTACTTACGAATTGGCTTACGAGGACCTTTACGGGTACGCGCGTTTGTCTTAGTGCGCTGACCACGAAGAGGCAGACTGCGACGGTGGCGAAGACCACGGTAACAACCTAAATCTAGCAGACGTTTGATGTTCATAGACACCTCACGACGAAGATCACCTTCAGTAGTAAGAGTTGCTACTGCGTTACGCAGTGCATCAATTTGTTCTTCACTAAGATCTGAAATCTTAGCATCTTCAGCAATGTTAGTTGCTGCACACATCTTCTTCGCACTTGTACGACCAACACCATAAATGTAGGTCAGCGAGATCACCGCGTGCTTGTGATCTGGTATATTAACACCAGCTATACGGGCCATTTTTAACTCCAATCTTGATTAGCTCTAATGCTAACTCTAATTACCCCTCACACCCAAGCCTCACAACTTGGAATGCGAAAGGCGCAAGAGTCTACACACTGAGCAGACAAAAATCAACCACCTCTCGGTGGTCTAGTAGCGTGGGTAAATTAACCCTGACGCTGTTTGTGACGTGGTTCTGCTTTGCAAATCACTCGAACCGCACCGTTACGGCGAACAATTTTGCAGTTGCGACACATTTTTTTAACAGATGCGCGAACTTTCATTTCCGACTCCAAACGCGAAAAAGAGACGAGGTCAATAGCGCCCCGCCCCGATAAAAACTACTTACCGTAGTTTTTCAAGTTGGCCTTCTGCATTAGACCATCGTATTGATTACTCATCAGATGGCTTTGCACCTGGGACATAAAGTCCATGATAACCACTACAACGATTAACAGAGAAGTACCACCGAGATAGAACGGTACATTAGCAAATACAACCAGGAACTGCGGCAGTAGACAAACTAGTGCGATATAACCGGCGCCAAACATAGTTAGACGAGTCAGCACACCATCGATATATTGCGCAGTGTTTTTGCCTGGACGTATCCCTGGAACAAATGCACCAGAACGCTTCAGGTTATCTGCCACTTCATCGGGATTGAAAACCAATGCCGTATAGAAGAAACAGAAGAACACTATAAAGACTGTAAATAGAAGGATATTGAGAGGCTGACCCGGGCCAATAGCGAGGGCAACATCTTGCAACCATTCCATATTATCAGAAGACTGGCCGATCCATTGCGCCACTGACGCTGGAAAGAGCAGAATGCTGCTGGCAAAAATAGCTGGAATAACACCGGCCATATTCACCTTAAGAGGCAGGAACGAGCTTTGAGCCGCGTAGGTTCGACGCCCCTGCTGACGCTTAGCATAGTTGATCGCGATACGACGCTGGCCACGCTCGATCATTACGACAAAATAAATCACCGCAATAGCCAGGGCGACCACAACCAAAAGCACCAGCAAGTTTAACTCACCTTGACGAGCCTGCTCCAGTGACTGACCAATCGCTCCCGGTAACCCGGCAACAATACCGGCAAATATCAGCATCGAAATGCCGTTGCCAATACCACGTTCAGTAACCTGCTCTCCCAGCCACATCATGAATACCGAACCGGTCACGAGCGAAATAACCGCCACGAAATGGAACAGCATCAGATCGACAGAAGTAGCTGCCTCAGGCAACAGAGCTAGACCCTGACCTGCCATGCCTGCGGACATACCCGCGGCCTGTACAGTAGCCAGCAAGACAGTACCATAACGCGTGTACTGACTTATCTTGCGTCTCCCAGCCTCACCCTCTTTCTTTAACGCCTCTAATGTTGGCGAAACTGCCGACATTAGCTGCATTATAATCGAGGCAGATATGTAAGGCATTATCCCTAGCGCGAGTATACTCATACGCTGTAGGGCACCGCCCGAGAACATATTGAATAAACCCAGGACAGTACCTTGGTTCTGGTTGAATAGCTTAGCCAGCTCATCAGGGTTAATCCCTGGAACTGGAATGTGTGTGCCAATCCGGTATACCACTATTGCTAAGAATAGAAAGCGAAGGCGAGCCCAAAGCTCGCCTGTGCCAGATTGACCACTTGACGCAAGTGGTCCTTTTTTAGCCATTTAGTCCTCGACTTTGCCGCCGGCAGCTTCGATTGCAGCGCGTGCGCCTTTGGTGCACGCAAGACCTTTCAAAGTGACTGCCTTGGTGATTTCGCCCGACAAAATTACTTTTGCACGGATCATCTGGCCGCCAATGATATCAGCGTCTTTAAGAGCTGCCAAATCAATAACATCAGCATTTACTGTGTTTAGCTCACCCAAACGTACTTCAGCGCTAACGCGTGAGATACGAGAGGTAAAGCCAAACTTAGGTAAACGCTTCTGCAAAGGCATCTGACCACCTTCAAAACCAGGACGTACACTACCGCCTGAGCGAGACTTCAGACCTTTGTGACCGCGGCCACAAGTCTTACCAGTACCACTACCAATGCCGCGTCCGACACGCTTTTTAGCATGCTTTGCGCCAGGTGCAGGGCTCAGAGTGTTAAGACGTAATTCAGCCATGTTTACTCTCCCTCAACCTTAACAAGATAGTTGACCTTGTTGATCATACCGCGAACAGAAGGAGTATCTTCTACTTCAACAGTATGACCAATACGACGCAGTCCGAGACCGTCAATACATGCACGGTGAGCAGGTAGGCGACCAAACTTTGATCGCAACTGCGTAACTTTAATAGTTTTCTTAGACATCTTCACACCTTAGCCTGTGATGTCTTCAATGCTCTTACCACGCTTAGCAGCGATTTGCTCTGGAGAGCGCATCTGTGCAAGACCGTTGTAAGTCGCACGAACGACGTTGACTGGATTGGTAGAGCCGTAACACTTAGCCAAAACGTTGTGTACACCTGCAAGCTCGAGCACAGCACGCATAGCGCCACCGGCAATGATACCCGTACCAGCAGAAGCTGGCTGCATGTATACCTTAGATGCGCCGTGGCGCGCCTTAATTGCGTATTGGATAGTGTCGCCATTCAGATCAACTTGGATCAAGTTACGACGAGCTGCTTCCATAGCTTTCTGGATTGCGATTGGCACTTCACGCGCCTTACCACGACCGAAGCCGACCTTACCTTCGCCATCACCGACTACAGTCAGTGCGGTGAAACCGAAGATACGACCACCTTTAACAACTTTAGCTACGCGGTTAACTTGAACCAGCTTTTCCTGTAGCCCTTCGGTATTTTTGTCTGTCTCTTTATTAAAAGCCATATTTTTACCTTAGAACTCCAATCCAGCTTCACGTGCAGCGTCGGCCAAGGCCTGTACACGACCGTGGTACTGGAAACCACTACGATCGAACGCTACTTTTGAGATACCTGCTTCTTTAGCACGCTCAGCAACAAGCTTACCCACTGCCGCAGCAGCTTCCTTGTTACCAGTTTTGCCTGCACGCAGTGCGCTATCCAGGGTCGACGCCTGGGCCAACACCTTGTCGCCTTCAGGTGAGATCACCTGTGCGTAGATGTGGCGAGGAGTGCGATGGACGGCTAGGCGAACAGCACCTAACTCGCGCATCTTAGCGCGTGCACGACGTGCACGGCGCTGTCTTGATTCATTCTTCACGCTCATGATTTTACCTTACTTCTTCTTGGCTTCTTTACGACGTACATGTTCGTCCGCGTAACGCACACCCTTGCCCTTATAAGGCTCTGGTGGACGATAGGCACGAATCTCTGCAGCCGCTTGACCAACCTTTTGCTTATCAGAACCACTAATAACGATCTCAGTTTGAGATGGCGTTGTGGCACTAACACCTTCAGGCAGTTCGTAATTCACTGGATGCGAAAAACCGAGAGTTAGATTCAGCACCTTACCGCTTGCTTTCGCACGGTAACCGACACCATTAAGAATCAACTTTTTCTCGAAGCCTTCGCTAACACCAATTACCATGTTGTTAACAAGTGAACGCATTGTTCCCGCTAAAGCTGAAGCTGACTTATCGCCAGCAGCCGCTTCAAAGGTTAAAACACTTTCGTCTTGGTTAACGGTAACGGAATCGTGAACGACCAGCTCTAAAGTACCTTTACCACCTTTAACAGATAGGTTCTGGCCTTTAAGAGTAACCTCAACTCCACTAGGGAGCTGTACAGGACTTTTTGCTACTCGTGACATAATTCTTTCTCTTAACCTAGTATTGTTAGAAGACAGTGCAAAGCACTTCGCCACCAACACCTGCAGCACGGGCTGCACGGTCAGTCATTACACCCTTAGAGGTAGTAACAATTGCCACGCCTAGACCACCACGTACTTTTGGTAGGTCACCTGAACCGACGTATTGACGTAGGCTTGGGCGGCTTACACGATCGATCTCTTCGATGACAGGCTTGCCTTCGAAATATTTTAAATCGATGTTAAGAACGACCTTACCTTCAACATCACTGACGCTTAAATCGGTTACGTAACCTTCTTCTTTAAGCACGTTAGCAACTGCGACCTTCAACTTAGATGAAGGCATGCTAACAGATGGCTTCGCAGCCATTTGGGCGTTACGGATACGGGTTAACATATCCGCCAACGGATCTTGCATACTCATAGCTAGCTCCTAAATTTAAATTACCAGCTGGCCTTAACAAGACCTGGAATGTCGCCGCGCATAGCCGCTTCACGCAACTTGTTACGACACAGACCAAACTTGCGGTATACGCCGTGTGGACGGCCAGTTATCTGGCAACGTCGACGCTGACGACTAGCGCTAGCATTACGTGGCTGCTTCTGTAGCGCAATTTGAGCATCCCAAACCTGCTCATCAGAGGAGGTTGGGTTAACAATAATTGCCTTCAGTTCAGCACGCTTAGTAGCAAACTTCGCAACGGTGCGCTCACGCTTTGCTTCGCGAGCGATCATAGATTTCTTCGCCATTTTACTAGCCCTTAGTTCTTAAACGGGAAGTTAAATGCACGTAGCAATGCGCGACCTTCGTCGTCAGTGCGAGCCGAGGTTGTGATAGCAATATCCAAACCACGTAGTGCATCTATCTTGTCGTATTCAATTTCAGGGAAGATGATCTGCTCAGTCACACCCATTGCATAGTTACCACGACCGTCAAACGACTTCGGGTTCAAGCCCCGGAAATCACGAATACGTGGAATAGCAATAGCAATCAAGCGATCAAGGAACTCATACATGCGCTCACCGCGCAGAGTTACCTTACAACCGATTGGCCAGTCTTCGCGAACCTTAAAACCCGCAATAGACTTGCGCGCTTTAGTGACCACAACTTTCTGACCAACGATTTTCTCTAGATCGCCCACAGCATGTTCTAGAACTTTCTTATCACCCAACGCCTCACCTACACCCATATTCAGGGTGATTTTAGTGATACGTGGCACTTCCATTACGTTCTTTAGGTTAAGCTCTTCTTGCAGCTTAGCCATCAGCTCGCTTTTGTAGATTTCTTGCAAATTAGCCATTATAAACCCTCAAGACACCTTAAGCATCAATAGCTTCGCCAGTAGATTTGTAGATGCGAGTTTTAACGTCGCCCTCTACTTTGAAACCTACTCGATCAGCTTTGTTAGTGTTTGGGTTAAAAATCGCAACATTGGAAGCCTGAATTGCAGCCTCCTTTTCGATAATCCCACCAGCTACACCCGCTTGAGGGTTAGGCTTTTGATGCTTCTTAATAACATTAATACCAGAAACAACAAGACGGCCATCCTTCTTAACAGAAGAAACCTTACCGCGCTTACCCTTGTCTTTGCCGGCGATAACGATTATTTCGTCGTCACGCTTAATCTTACGCATTTTCAGACCTCGATCTTCGTCCAAGAAGTACTTAAAGTACTTCTGGAGCCAAAGAAACAATTTTCATGAACTTTTCTGAGCGCAATTCACGAGTAACTGGCCCAAAAATACGTGTGCCAATAGGGGCGTTGCTGGCATTCAACAATACCGCGGCGTTGTCATCGAACTTAATCTTTGAACCGTCATTACGACGTACGCCTTGCTTGGTACGAACGACTACTGCGTTCATTACCTGACCCTTCTTGACTTTACCGCGAGGAATTGCTTCCTTGACGGTAACTTTGATGATGTCACCAACGCGCGCATAGCGGCGATGTGAACCACCTAATACCTTGATACACATAACACGGCGTGCGCCACTGTTGTCTGCTACATCAAGGTAGGATTGTGTCTGAATCATTCTTTACTCCGGGAGTCGCTCTTCGTTAGAAGCGAGCTCAAGTCCTAAGACTTAAGCTTCAGCGCGCTCTTCAATCTTGACCAAAGCCCAAGACTTAGTCTTAGACAACGGACGAGTTTCCTGGATGGTCACTACGTCGCCAATTTTACACTCATTGCTTTCATCATGTGCATGTAGCTTAGATGAGCGAGTGATATATTTGCCGTAGATCGCATGCTTAACACGACGCTCAACTAGAACAGTAACGGTTTTATCCATTTTGTTGCTAGTCACTTTACCGGTCGCGGTACGTGCAGTTGTTGCTTCAGCCATGATTAATTACCTGCCTTTTGATTCAACACGGTTGTTACCCGTGCGATATCACGACGAGTAGCCTTTAGCAAATGCGACTGATTCAACTGACCAGTAGCCTTCTGCATACGCAACTTAAATTGCTCTTCGAGCAATGTCAGTAGCTGAGCCTTAAGCTCTTCAACGCTTTTAGCTTTCAATTCAGTTGTATTCATCACATTACCGTCCGTTTAACGAAAGCAGTGGCAACTGGAATCTTTGCTGCAGCAAGCGCGAATGCTTCGCGAGCAAGCTCTTCAGAGACACCCTCTACTTCGTACAGGATTTTACCTGGCTGTATTAGAGCAACCCAGTACTCAACGTTACCCTTACCTTTACCCTGACGAACCTCAAGAGGCTTCTGAGTAATCGGCTTATCAGGAAAAACGCGAATCCAGATTTTACCACCACGTTTGATATGACGAGTCATAGCGCGACGAGCTGCTTCGATTTGACGAGCAGTGATACGACCACGACCTGTAGCTTTCAACGCATATTCACCGAAGGAGACCTTGCTACCACGGTGTGCTAGGCCGCGGTTGCGGCCCTTCATCATCTTGCGAAACTTTGTACGCTTCGGCAATAACATTGGCGTACTCCTTACTTAGCAGACTTCTTTGCTGGCTTTTTTTCGACAGCTGGAAGTTCGTTTTCTAGAATTTCGCCCTTAAAGATCCACACCTTGATACCCAACACACCATAAGTAGTGTGAGCTTCATAGGTTGCATAATCGATATCAGCACGCAATGTATGTAGCGGAACGCGACCTTCACGGTACCACTCGCTACGTGCGATCTCAGCGCCGCCAAGACGACCACCGATCTGAATCTTTACACCTAGTGCACCTTGACGCATTGCGTTCTGGACCGCGCGCTTCATAGCACGACGGAACATCACACGACGTTCTAGCTGCTGAGCAACGTTCTGAGCAGTCAACTTAGCGTCGAGGTCCGGCTTGCGGATCTCTTCGATGTTGATCTGGACAGGAACGCCAGTCATTGCGGTAAGCTTCTTACGTAGCTTATCTACATCTTCACCTTTCTTACCGATAACGATACCGGGGCGAGCGGTGAAAATAGTCAGTCTGCAGCTTTGAGCTGGGCGTTCGATAAGAATGCGGCTAACTGATGCATGAGCAAGTTCTTTTTCAACAAAAGAGCGAACTTCAAGATCGTTAATCAGGTTCTTAGCGTAACCCTGCTTGTCGGCATACCAGACAGAGTTGTGACTCTTGACGATACCGAGTCGGATACCGGTGGGGTGTACTTTCTGACCCATCTGGCACTCTCCTAGTTAATGTCAGCGACTTTGACAGTGATATGACAACTGCGCTTCATAATACGATCTGCACGACCTTTGGCACGCGGGCGGATACGCTTCATAGTCATACCTTCATCAACAAAGATGGTAGATATTGACAGTTCGTCGATATCAGCACCTTCGTTGTGTTCGGCATTGGCAATCGCAGAATCAACAATTTTCTTGATGATTTCTGCAGCCTTCTTGTTAGAAAACGCTAGGATATCTAGTGCTTCCTCAACAGACTTGCCGCGGATCTGATCAGCTACCAAACGAGCTTTTTGAGCAGATATACGCGCACCTTTCAGCTTGGCGGATACTTCCATCTCAATAACCCCTTAGCGCTTGGCTTTCTTGTCTGCAACGTGACCTTTATAGGTACGCGTTACAGCAAATTCGCCCAGTTTATGACCGACCATTTCTTCGTTAACCAATACTGGCACGTGCTGGCGACCGTTATGTACCGCTAGAGTCAGTCCAACCATATCTGGGCTGATCATGGAGCGGCGCGACCAAGTTTTGATTGGACGCTTATCGTTGCTGTCCAGTGCCTTTTCAACTTTCTTCAACAGGTGAAGATCGATAAAAGGACCTTTCTTTAGTGAACGTGGCACAACTAATTCCTCTCTATCTATCGCGCAGTTACTTAGAACCGCGACGACGCACGATTAGCTTATCAGTACGTTTGTTCTTACGAGTCTTGAAGCCCTTAGTAGGAGTTCCCCAAGGTGAAACTGGATGACGGCCACCAGAGGTACGACCTTCACCACCACCATGTGGGTGATCTACAGGGTTCATCGCGACACCGCGAACGGTTGGACGAACACCACGCCAGCGTGAAGCACCAGCTTTACCCAGCTTACGTAAGCTGTGTTCGCTGTTAGATACTTCGCCTAATGTTGCGCGACAGTCTGCAAGCACTTTACGCATTTCGCCGGAGCGGAGACGTAGAGTAACGTGACGACCTTCACGAGCAACTAACTGAGCAGAAGTACCGGCAGAACGTGCAATTTGCGCACCCTTACCTGGCTTAAGCTCAATAGCGTGAACGGTTGAACCTAGTGGAACATTACGCAGCGGCAAAGTGTTACCCACTTTGATTGGCGCAGCTTCACCAGACATGAGCTCATCACCTGCTTTAACGCCCTTAGGAGCGATAATATAAGCGCGCTCACCATCTGCGTAACAGATAAGAGCAATGTGAGCCGTACGATTGGGATCGTACTCTAGGCGTTCAACAGTCGCCGCAATACCGTCTTTGACTCGCTTAAAGTCAATAACGCGATAGTGCTGCTTGTGTCCACCACCAATGTGACGAGTAGTGATACGACCGTTGTTATTACGACCGCCAGACTTACTCTTCTTCTCCAGCAACGCTTTGTGCGGCGCGCCTTTATGTAGCTCATCACTTACGATACGAACTACGTGACGGCGACCAGGAGAAGTAGGTTTCATTTTTACAATAGCCATTCTACCTATCTCCTTTATTCGGCTGCTGCGAAGTCAATGTCTTGACCTTCCGCTAAGCTAACGTATGCTTTTTTCCAGCTAGGCTTGCGAACTTGACCATAACGGTTCATTTTGCATTTGCCCTTTACGTTAACTACGCGAACACCTTCAACTTTCACATCAAAGATCTTCTCAACGGCGTTTTTAACTTCTAGCTTGGTAGCGTCAACAGCAACTTTAAAAACCACTTGGTTGCTCTCGGCAGCCATGGCAGCTTTTTCAGATACGTGTGGACCCATCACTACTTTGAATACGCGTTCCTGATTCATGATAGTCCCTCTTCAACTTTCTTAAGTGCGGCAACAGTTACCAACACTTTATCGAAGCCAACAAGACTAACTGGATCAACACCAGAAACATCACGTACATCAACCTTATGCAGGTTGCGAGCCGCTAGGAACAAGCTGGTATCAACTTCTTCAGTAACAATCAGTACGTTCTCTAGACCGGCTTCTGAAAGCTTAGCTTTCAGAAGCTTGGTCTTTGGTGCATCAATAGCGAAGTCTTCCACTACGACAACACGTTCCTGACGAAGCAATTCAGACCAGATAGTCTGAAGAGCGGCACGATACATCTTACGATTCAACTTCAGTGAAAAATCCTGAGGTTGAGCAGCAAATGTAACACCACCTGAACGCCATATTGGGCTGCGGATTGTACCGGCACGCGCGCGGCCAGTACCTTTTTGGCGCCAAGGCTTAGCACCGCCACCAGAAACCGCAGCGCGGTTCTTCTGTGCACGGGTACCTTGACGAGCACCTGCCAGATAGGCAGTTACTACTTGGTGAACCAAGTCTTCGTTAAATTCTCTTGCAAATGCTGTGTCAGAAACTTCTAAGGTCCCTGCACCGGCTATATTTAGCTGCATGCTCAAAACTCCCTAGTATTAAGCTTTAACGGCTGGGCGAATAATAACGTCGCCACCGTTGGCACCAGGAACTGGACCCTTAACCAATATCAGGTTGCGCTCGACATCTACCCGCACAACTTCTAGATTCTGTGTGGTTGTGCGCTCAGAACCCATATGACCGGACATCTTCTTACCTTTGAAGACGCGACCAGGGGTCTGACACATACCAATAGAACCGTTTGAACGGTGAGAGATCGAGTTACCGTGTGTAGCATCCTGCATGGAGAAATTCCAACGCTTGATACCACCCTGGAAACCTTTACCTTTAGACTGACCAGTAACATCAATTTTCTGGCCAGCTTCGAAAGCTTCAACTGTCAGCTCGCCGCCAAGGGCCAGCTCCGCAGATGCATCTTCCAAACGGAATTCCCAGACACCACGACCAGCTTCTACGCTTGCCTTAGCATAATGACCAGCTGCTGCCTTGCTCACGCGAGACGCGCGACGAGAACCAGTTGTAATCTGAACAGCGTCATAGCCGTCAGTATCAACTGTTTTGATCTGAGTTACACGATTGGGCGAAGCCTCAATCACAGTAACCGGAATGGAGACACCTTCATCGGTAAACACTCGTGTCATACCGCGTTTTAGGCCGACTATACCAATAGTCATCACAATAACCTCTTAGCGTATGGGGCTATACCCGCTATGGCCGCACTCGATGTGCGTCACACTAACTTATATAAAACCCCAGACTTTCAATAGGGGTTCATCCTGACTTGTTCGTTTCCTTAAAGCAGGAAGAACTTAACCAAGACTAATCTGTACTTCTACACCGGCCGCAAGATCCAGTTTCATCAAAGAATCAACTGTTTTCTCGGTAGGCTCAACGATGTCTAGAAGACGCTTATGGGTACGAATCTCGTACTGATCACGGGCATCTTTGTTCACGTGAGGCGAAACAAGAACGGTATAGCGCTCTTTTTTAGTAGGCAGTGGGATAGGACCACGGACCTGAGCACCAGTTCGCTTTGCTGTCTCAACGATCTCTTGCGTAGACTGATCGATTAAACGGTGATCAAAGGCTTTTAAGCGAATGCGAATGCGTTGATTCTGCATTTTAAAAACTCCAATACGTTTTAATAGTGTATGCCTTCCTAAAATGACAAGATTCTAGATGGTTCATACGAATGGAGTGCGCATTCTATAGACGTTCAAGTGGCCCGTCAAATCTTTTCTTGCGCACGATCATGACAGCGCAATAGCAACGAAATTAAGACACAAAAAAGGCGCCCTAAGGCGCCTTTCGTAATCAACCGATATTACTCGATGATTTTAGCAACAACACCAGCACCAACAGTACGACCACCTTCACGAATCGCGAAGCGTAGACCATCATCCATGGCAATTGGGTTGATTAGAGTAACAACCATCTGGACGTTATCACCCGGCATTACCATCTCAACACCCTCTGGCAACTCACAAGCGCCAGTGATATCAGTGGTACGGAAGTAGAACTGCGGACGGTAGCCCTTGAAGAATGGAGTGTGACGTCCGCCTTCATCCTTACCCAACACGTATACTTCTGCTTCAAACTTAGTGTGAGGAGAGATCGAACCCGGCGCACAAAGCACCTGACCACGCTCAACGTCATCACGCTTAGTACCACGCAATAGCGCACCAACGTTCTCACCTGCACGACCTTCGTCAAGCAGCTTGCGGAACATTTCCACACCAGTACAGGTAGTAGTCTGAGTGTCGCGAATACCAACGATCTCAACGCTGTCACCAGTGTTAAGAATACCGCGCTCGATACGACCAGTTACAACAGTACCACGACCAGAGATCGAGAATACGTCCTCAATCGGCATGATGAAAGCACCGTCGATGGCACGCTCAGGCTCAGGGATGTAAGTATCAAGAGCTTCAACCAGCTTCTTAACAGCTGTAGTACCTAGCTCGTTATCATCTTCGCCGTTTAGCGCCATCAGCGCAGAACCACAGATAATTGGCGTGTCGTCGCCAGGGAAGTCGTACTGGCTCAGCAGATCACGCAGCTCCATTTCGACCAACTCTTGCATCTCTTCGAATTCCTCAGAATCAACGCCACCACAGTCTTCTGCAAGAAGGTCGGCCTTGTTAAGGAAAACAACAATGTAAGGTACGCCAACCTGACGCGAAAGCAGGATGTGCTCACGAGTCTGAGGCATTGGACCATCGGTCGCACCACAAACCAGGATAGCGCCATCCATCTGCGCAGCACCGGTGATCATGTTCTTAACATAATCAGCGTGACCCGGGCAGTCTACGTGCGCGTAGTGACGGATAGTTGAGTCATACTCAACGTGAGATGTTGCGATAGTGATACCGCGCTCACGCTCTTCTGGCGCATTATCGATGCCGTCAAATGCAACAGCTTCGCCACCAAAAACTTCAGCACATACACGGGTAAGAGCCGCAGTAAGTGTGGTCTTACCGTGGTCAACGTGACCGATGGTGCCGACGTTAACGTGCGGCTTACTACGTTCAAATTTTTCTTTTGCCACTTTCGTGATCCTCTAAATATATAAGTGTTAAATATAACGCCGTTATCTACCGGTGTTTTTTGCAATTATTTCATCTGCAACATTCTTTGGAGCCTCGGCATATTTGTCGAACTCCATAGCATATGTCGCACGCCCCTGAGTCGCAGAACGTAAATCAGTTGCATAGCCAAACATCTGAGCCAACGGTACCTCTGCAGTTACCACTTTGCCAGAAGGACCATCTTCCATGCCGCCAATTATACCGCGACGCCGATTCAAATCACCAACGACGTCACCCATATAATTCTCCGGCGTAACCACCTCAACCTTCATTATCGGTTCAAGCAGCACTGCACCACCATGCTCACTCAACTTCTTGGTTGCCATGCTTGCCGCAACCTTAAAAGCCATTTCATTCGAGTCAACATCGTGGAACGAACCATCGTAAAGCGTAGCCTTGATACCCAGCAAAGGATAGCCCGCCAATACGCCATTCTTAGTTTGTTCAGCAATACCCTTCTGCACTGCCGGTATATACTCACGAGGCACAGAGCCACCGACGATTTCGCTAACAAACTCTAACTCTTCGGCATTACTATCATCAGCTGGCTCAAATTTGATCCAGACATGACCATACTGCCCTCGCCCGCCAGACTGACGCACAAACTTTCCTTCAATATCAGAAGTATTGCGAATCGTTTCGCGATAGGCGACCTGCGGCTTACCGATATTCGCCTCGACACTAAACTCACGACGCATACGATCAATAAGGATATCTAGGTGCAGCTCACCCATACCAGAGATAATCGTCTGCCCCGACTCCTCGTCAGTCTCAACCCTAAACGATGGATCTTCTTGCGCCAACTTACCTAGCGCCATGCCCATCCGTTCCTGATCCGCCTTTGTCCTCGGCTCAACAGCTACCGAGATGACAGGCTCAGGAAACTCCATACGCTCGAGCACGACCTTATGATCCATCGAGCAAAGCGTGTCGCCGGTTGTCACATCTTTTAGGCCGATCGCCGCCGCAATATCGCCAGCCAAGACCTCTTTGATTTCCTGACGATCATTTGAGTGCATCTGCACCATCCGACCAATCCGCTCACGCTTCTGCTTAACCGAATTATAAATAGCATCGCCACTTTTCAGCGTGCCAGAGTAAGCCCGAAAGAAGGTCAGCGTGCCAACAAAAGGGTCAGTCGCGATTTTAAAGGCTAAGGCCGCAAAAGGCGCATCATCCTTTGCCTCGCAAATGATGTGTGAGCCATCCTCCAGCTCACCATCGATTGCTTTAACCTCTTCAGGAGACGGCATATATTCGACCACCGCATCCAACATCGCTTGAACGCCTTTGTTTTTAAAGGCCGAACCACCGATAACCGGCACAATTTCATTCGCAAGGGTGCGCGCCCTTAAGCCAGACTTTAGCTCAGACTCAGTCAGTTCCCCTTCCTCGAGATACCTTTCCATGAGCTCCTCGTTGGCTTCTGCCGCGGACTCCATCATGTACTCACGCATCTCTTGGACCTGCTCGACCATATCGGCAGGCACCTCAGCATAATCGAAGGTCATCCCCTGATCAGCCTCATTCCAAAGTATTGCCTTGTTTTTTACAAGATCGACAACACCCTTAAATTCTTCTTCAGCTCCAATGGTCATTTGTAATGGCACAGCATTACAACCCAAGCGGGTCTTTAGCTGCTCAACAACCATGCCAAAGTCTGCTCCAGCTCGATCCATCTTGTTGACGAACACCAAGCGAGGAACTTCATATTTATCTGCTTGACGCCACACCGTTTCGGTCTGCGGCTGCACACCTGATGAACCACATAACACAACCACAGCGCCATCAAGCACGCGCAGAGAACGCTCTACCTCGATGGTAAAGTCTACGTGCCCAGGGGTGTCGATAATATTGATTCGATGCTGATCAAACTGCTGCTGCATACCCTGCCAAAAACAAGTAGTTGCTGCAGAGGTAATAGTTATACCGCGCTCCTGCTCTTGCTCCATCCAGTCCATGGTGGCTGCACCATCGTGAACCTCACCAATTTTATGGGAAAGGCCGGTATAGAACAAAACTCGCTCTGTAGTGGTGGTTTTACCAGCATCTACATGCGCACATATACCGATATTACGGTATTTGCTTATTGGGGTCTGACGTGCCACGTCACGATCTCCAGTTTATTAAAGCCAAAATTAAACTGGGGCAAAAATGCCCCAGTCAATCTACGAGCTTTAGAAGCGGTAGTGAGAGAACGCCTTGTTGGCCTCAGCCATACGGTGAACATCTTCACGCTTCTTAACCGCTGCACCCTTGCTCTGTGAAGCATCAAGGATTTCACCAGCTAGACGCTGCTGCATGGATTTTTCACCACGGTTACGGGAGTACTCAACCAACCAGCGCATAGCTAGCGCTTGACGGCGAGATGGACGCACTTCAACGGGCACCTGGTAAGTTGCACCGCCAACACGACGCGACTTAACCTCAACCATAGGCGCGATATTCTCTAACGCCTCGATGAATACTTCTACTGGCGGCTTGCTGCTTTTCTCTGCAACCTGGTCCAGCGCTTTGTAAACAATGCGCTCTGCAACCGACTTCTTACCACTAATCATTACGTGGTTGATAAACTTAGCTAGCGTGACATCACCAAACTTAGGGTCTGGTAGGATCTCACGCTTAGCGACAACGCGTCTTCTAGGCATGTCTTGCTCTCTTCAGGTTATTCCAAAACGTGTCTTGTGACCGTTTGGCCTTACTTTCTCTTCGTGTCAGTTGACACCGAAAAAGCCAGGATTGATTTATGACTTAGGACGCTTAGTACCGTACTTAGAACGGCCTTGCTTACGGTCTGCTACACCAGAGGTGTCGAGGGCGCCACGAACGGTGTGATAACGCACACCCGGCAAATCCTTAACACGACCGCCACGAATCAGCACAACACTGTGCTCCTGCAGGTTATGACCTTCACCACCGATGTAGGAGGTAACTTCAAAACCATTAGTCAGACGAACACGACATACTTTACGTAGCGCTGAGTTCGGCTTCTTAGGAGTGGTTGTATAAACACGTGTGCATACGCCACGACGCTGCGGACAAGCCTGCAGAGCCGGAACGTCAGTCTTTTTGACCTTACGCTTCCTAGGCTTACGAACCAACTGGTTGATCGTTGCCATAGATATGGACTCCAAATATAATTTCAGCGCATCATTGCACTAAAACATTACAAAAAGATGATCGGTATTGATCATCCCGCTCTCGTTGAAAAAGCGGAGGCAGATATTATCTGGCCTGACCGCTTTCGTCAAGCAGAGCGAAGGCTATCACCCCCCCACTCTGAATTATTCAGCCTTGAATTACTTCAGGGCCTCGAACAGAGCCTGCTCTGCTTCGAGGGCAGAGATGCCCTGTCCACGAGTCAAGACTTCGTCTTTCTTACGCTTACGCTCAGCATGATATGCCAAGCCAGTACCGGCCGGAATCAAACGACCGACTACCACGTTTTCTTTCAAGCCGCGTAAGTAATCACGCTTGCCAGTAACGGCTGCCTCAGTAAGAACACGCGTCGTCTCCTGGAACGAGGCCGCCGAGATGAACGACTCAGTAGCCAACGATGCCTTAGTGATACCTAGCAACACACGCTCATACTTAGCAGGGAACTTGCCGTCAGCAATCAGCGCGGCATTTTCTCTGATTAAGTTAACGTACTCTACCTGCTCACCTTTGATGAAGCTGGAGTCTCCTGAGTCCGTGATATCAACCTTACGCAGCATCTGGTTAACGATAACCTCAATATGCTTATCGTTAATACCAACACCCTGTAGGCGATAAACTTCCTGAATCTCAGTAGTGATGTAGCGCGCAAGCACCTCCTCACCCTTAAGACGCAGAATATCGTGTGGACTTGGTGGCCCTTCAGAAACCACATCACCCTTCTCAACCGTCTCACCTTCAAACACAGACATGGTGCGCCATTTCGGGATCAACAGTTCATAGTGATCCGCGCCATTTGGCCCTTCCTGTCCTTCGAGTGGCGTAATGACCAGTCGACGCTTACCTTTGGCTTCCTTACCGAAACTGATCGTACCGGTAATTTCCGCCAAAATAGCTGGCTCTTTCGGCTTACGCGCCTCGAACAGATCGGCAACACGCGGCAGACCACCGGTGATATCACGGGTCTTCGAACCTTCCTGCGGTATCCGTGCCAGAACGTCGCCTGACTTCACATCACTGCCATCGGTCATCTGTAGGATCGCATTCGCTGGCAAGAAGTAGTGTGCGGGTACGTTAGTACCGGCAATACAAACCTCAACACCAGAGGCGTCAACCAGTGTAACAGCAGGTCGAATATCTTTACCGGCCAACGGACGCTCGGCTGGATCGATAACCGTGATACTGCTCAAGCCAGTCAGCTCGTCAGTAATGGTGCGGACGGTAATACCCTCTTCCATTCCGGAGAACTTCGCGATACCACCCACCTCGGTAACGATTGGGTGCGTGTGCGGATCCCACTTAGCGACGATATCACCAGCTTCGATCTTCGCTCCATCTTTGGCGTTGATGATGGCACCAAACGGTAGCTTGTAACGCTCACGCTCGCGACCATTTAGGTCGGCAACGGTAATTTCAGAGCTACGAGAAACGGTAATACAGCTACCGTCTTCTTTATCTACTGATTTAACGTTGACATAGCGGATCGTCCCCGACTGCTTAACCTGTACGCTATCGGCGGCGGTAGCACGTGAGGCCGCACCACCAATGTGGAAGGTACGCATCGTCAACTGTGTACCGGGCTCACCGATTGATTGCGCGGCAATAACACCAATTGACTCACCGGCATTAACACGGTGACCACGAGCCAAATCACGACCGTAACAGCTTGAACATACGCCGTGGTATGTATCACAGGTAATTACAGAGCGTACCAGTACCTCATCAATACCAAACTCTTCAAGGCGTATAACCCACTTTTCGTCGATCAAGGTGCCGGCAGTGACTGCAATCTGGTCGCTACCAGGCTTAAGAACGTCACGAGCGACGGTACGACCAAGTACCCGCGCACCAAGAGTTTCGATGATGTCACCACCCTCGATAACAGGCGTCATGGTGAGACCGTTCTCAGTGCCACAATCGTCTTCAGTAACAACCAAATCCTGAGCCACATCGACCAGGCGGCGCGTCAAGTATCCCGAGTTCGCCGTCTTCAAGGCGGTATCCGCTAGCCCCTTACGAGCACCGTGAGTCGAGATAAAGTACTGCAGGATGTTAAGACCTTCACGGAAGTTAGCCGTGATTGGCGTCTCAATGATCGAGCCGTCCGGCTTGGCCATCAAGCCACGCATACCAGAGAGCTGACGAATCTGCGCCTGCGAACCACGAGCACCGGAGTCGGCCATGATAAAGACAGAGTTGAAGGACTTCTGCTGGACTTCATTGCCATCACGATCGATGACACTCTCCACTTCCAACGTCTCCATCATTTTCTTGGTGACCAAGTCGTTGGTGCGCGACCAAATATCAATCACCTTGTTGTACTTTTCGCCCTGCGTCACTAGACCAGATGCATACTGGTCTTCGATCTCTTTCACTTCAGCTTCAGCGTCTGCGATGATGACTTTCTTCTCATCCGGGATGACGAAGTCATTAACACCGATCGAGGCACCCGACTTAGTCGAGTACTCAAATCCGGTATACATCAGCTGATCGGCAAAAATAACCGTCGCTTTCAGACCAACCTTACGATAACACTCGTTCAAAACCTGCTGAATGGCCTTCTTGGTCATGTCGCGGTTGACTGTTGTCGCATCAAACGGAAGTCCATCTGGCACAGCCTGCCAAAGCAGAGCACGACCCACCGTTGTATCGGCGATGCGCTGAGAAACGATTTTTTCACCGGCCTCATCAAAAATAGCTTCTTCGATACGAACCTTGACCTTAGCCTGCAGATCAACTTGGTGCGAACCAAACGCGCGTGTTACTTCTGCCATATCGGCAAAGTAAGTGCCCTCACCTTTGGCGTTAATGCGCTCACGGGTCATCCAGTAAAGCCCCAATACCACATCCTGCGAAGGCACGATGATTGGGTCGCCGTTCGCTGGCGATAAGATGTTGTTCGTCGACATCATCAAAGCACGAGACTCAAGCTGAGCCTCAATCGTCAGCGGTACGTGTACCGCCATCTGATCACCATCGAAGTCGGCGTTGTATGCCGCGCAGACCAATGGGTGCAATTGAATCGCCTTACCTTCGATCAATACAGGCTCGAAGGCTTGGATACCAAGACGGTGCAATGTCGGTGCTCGGTTAAGTAGCACTGGGTGCTGGCGAATAACGCCTTCTAGAATGTCCCAGACTTCCGCTGGCTCACGCTCAACAAGCTTCTTCGCCGCCTTGATCGTAGTCGCCTGACCACGTGCCTCTAACTTGGCATAGATAAACGGCTTAAATAGCTCTAGCGCCATCTTCTTAGGCAGACCACACTGATGCAGTCGAAGCGTCGGACCAACCACGATAACCGAACGACCGGAGTAATCGACACGCTTACCAAGTAAGTTCTGACGGAAGCGACCCTGCTTACCTTTGATCATATCGGCAAGAGACTTCAGCGGACGCTTATTTGAACCCGTGATAGCACGGCCACGACGACCGTTATCCAGTAACGCATCAACGGCTTCCTGCAACATACGCTTTTCGTTGCGTACAATGATATCTGGCGCGTTGAGCTCGAGTAGACGCTTCAAACGGTTGTTACGGTTGATTACTCGACGGTACAGATCGTTAAGATCAGAAGTCGCGAAACGACCACCATCAAGCGGTACCAACGGGCGAAGATCGGGCGGCAGTACCGGTAGAACCTCAAGAATCATCCACTCTGGCTTATTGCCAGAATTTTGGAAGGCTTCCATAAGCTTCAGTCGCTTAGAGAGCTTCTTGATCTTAGTTTCAGAGTTGGTTAGTGGCATCGCCTCGCGGATATCGCGAACCTCTACCTCAAGATCCATGCTCGACATAAGGGCCTGTACCGCTTCAGCCCCCATCTTAGCGACAAACTCGTCGCCGAACTCTTCCATTGCTTCGTAGTACTGCTCATCGTTGAGTAGCTGACCACGCTCCAGCGTCGTCATGCCTGGATCGATAACAACGAAGTGTTCGAAGTACAAAATACGCTCGATATCACGCAAGGTCATATCGAGTAGCAAGCCAATACGGCTTGGCAGTGATTTTAGGAACCAAATGTGGGCTACTGGGCTAGCCAGCTCAATATGACCCATGCGCTCACGACGCACTTTTGCCAATGCGACTTCGACACCACACTTCTCACAAATCACGCCACGATGCTTCAGGCGCTTATATTTACCACACAGGCACTCGTAATCTTTAACTGGGCCAAAAATCTTGGCACAGAACAAGCCGTCGCGCTCTGGCTTAAAGGTACGATAGTTTATAGTCTCAGGCTTTTTAACTTCACCATAAGACCAAGAGCGAATCATCTCAGGGGATGCCAGGCCAATCTTGATAGAATCAAATTCATCAGATTGTCCCTGTGACTTGAGCAAATTCAATAAGTCTTTCAAGGCTTTTCTCCGTTCGGTGCGTCAGCTTGGCGAGCCGCAAGGCCCGCCGCCGATAAAATCAATAGATTGGCTTATTCAGTATCTAAGTCGATGTCGATACCGAGCGAGCGGATCTCTTTGATCAAAACATTGAAGGACTCGGGCATGCCCGGCTCCATACGATGATCACCATCTACGATATTCTTGTACATCTTAGTACGACCATTAACGTCATCAGACTTAACCGTCAGCATTTCCTGCAAGGTATAGGCGGCACCATATGCCTCCAATGCCCACACTTCCATCTCACCGAAGCGCTGGCCACCAAACTGAGCTTTACCGCCCAGTGGCTGCTGCGTGACAAGGCTGTACGAACCGGTAGAACGCGCATGCATCTTATCGTCAACCAAGTGGTTCAACTTCAGCATGTACATATAACCAACGGTTACAGGACGCGTAAACTCATCACCGGTACGACCGTCTTTCAACACTAGCTGGCCACTATCTGGTAGGTGAGCGAGTTTCAGCAGCGCTTTGATCTCCGCTTCTTTCGCACCATCGAAGACCTGGGTAGCCATCGGCACACCAGTCTTGAGGTTTTCAGCTAACTCGATAATCTCCTGATCGCTAAAGCTATCAAGGTCTTCTTTACGGTTGGCCTCACCGGTAGTGTTGTAGATCTCTTCTAGTAGCTTGCGAATATCTGCAACAGCGCGCTGCTGCTCCAGCATATCGCCGATACGATGACCAAGCCCCTTCGCCGCAAGGCCAAGGTGAGTCTCAAGAATCTGACCAACGTTCATTCGTGACGGTACGCCAAGCGGGTTCAGTACGATATCGACTGGACGCCCCTTCTCGTCGTAAGGCATATCCTCTTCCGGCATGATGACCGAGATAACACCCTTGTTACCGTGACGACCAGCCATCTTATCACCGGGCTGAATACGACGCTTAATAGCAAGGTAGACCTTAACGATCTTCTGTACACCTGGGGCGAGATCATCGCCACTTTGTAGCTTGCCTTTCTTGATCTCGAAGCGCTCGTCGAGGTCCTTACGGAGCTCAACCATGATCTTCTCAGATTCTTCGATCAGCTCGTTAAGAGACTCATCCTGCATACGTAGACGGAACCACTGCTCGCCCTCAAGGCCGCTCAAGCTTGCCTCGTCGAGAACAGTACCAGCCGAAAGGCCTGCGCCACCGCTAACAGTTGCGCCAAGCAATGCAGTTTTCAAGCGATCAAGTGCCGCCGATTCAACAATGCGGAACTCTTCCTGCAAGTCCTTGCGGTAGTTATCCAGCTGCGAAGTCTCAATCTCTTTCGCACGCGAATCCTTCTCTAGACCGTCACGCGTGAAGACCTGAACGTCGATGACAGTACCTTTTACGCTTGAAGGAACACGTAATGAAGTATCCTTAACATCGGAGGCTTTCTCGCCAAAGATGGCACGTAGCAGCTTCTCCTCTGGAGTTAGCTGTGTCTCGCCCTTCGGTGTGACCTTACCAACCAGAATATCACCACCCAGTACTTCGGCACCGATATAAACAATACCAGAGTCATCAAGCTTGCCGAGAGCACCTTCACCTACATTGGGAATATCAGCAGTAATTTCTTCTGCTCCCAACTTGGTATCACGTGCGATACAGGTCAGCTCCTGAATGTGAATAGTGGTAAAGCGATCTTCTTTAACGACGCGCTCTGAAACAAGGATCGAGTCTTCGAAGTTGTAACCGTTCCAAGGCATAAACGCGATACGCATATTCTGACCAAGTGCCAGCTCACCAAGATCGATCGAGGGCCCGTCAGCAAGAATATCGCGACGCTTAACGGCATCACCCTTCTTAACAATTGGACGCTGATTAATACAGGTGTTCTGGTTAGAACGTGTGTACTTGGTTAGATTGTAGATGTCGACACCGTTACGGCCATCGGCAATCTCTTCTTCGTTAACACGAACAACAATACGCTGCGCATCAACTGAGTCAATCACACCACCGCGGCGTGCAACAACACAGACACCGGAGTCTTGCGCGACGTTGCGCTCAATACCGGTACCAACCACTGGTGCTTGTGACTTCAGCGTCGGTACAGCCTGACGCTGCATGTTAGAGCCCATCAATGCGCGGTTCGCGTCATCGTGCTCTAGAAACGGGATCAAAGAGGCAGCGACAGAAACCACCTGCTTCGGCGACACGTCCATATACTGCACTTCACCCGGTGTCTTGAGGGTGAATTCATTCAAGTGACGAACATTAACCATGTCTTCGATAAGGTTATTGTTCTCATCGAGTTGCGCAGAAGACTGGGCGATGACATATTCAGCTTCGTTAATTGCCGAAAGAAAAACAATTTCGTCAGTCGCATGACCATCTTTAACGATTCGATACGGCGACTCTAGGAAACCATACTCGTTGGTACGAGCATAGGTGGCCAACGAGTTGATCAAACCGATATTCGGTCCTTCCGGTGTTTCGATAGGACATACACGACCATAGTGAGTTGGATGTACATCTCGCACCTCAAAACCAGCACGCCCACGCGTTAAACCACCAGGGCCTAAAGCAGAGACACGTCGTTTATGCGTGACCTCCGAGAGCGGGTTGTTTTGATCCATGAACTGCGACAACTGGCTAGAACCGAAGAATTCTTTAACGGCAGCAGCAACAGGCTTGGCATTGATCAGGTCTTGAGGCATTAAACCTTCAGACTCTGCCATGCTCAGGCGTTCCTTAACGGCACGTTCAACACGCACAAGTCCGACACGGAACTGGTTCTCAGCCATTTCACCCACAGAGCGAATGCGTCGGTTACCGAGGTGATCAATATCATCGACCATGCCATCACCGTTGCGAATAGCAACGAGAGTCCTCAAAACATCGACAATATCATCACGCGACAGCGTACCCTCGCCCACCGACTCTTCGCGACCCAAGCGGCGATTGAACTTCATCCGACCAACGCTTGAAAGGTCATAGCGCTCAGGCGAGAAGAACAGGTTCTGGAACAAGGTCTCAGCCGCTTCTTTTGTCGGCGGCTCACCTGGACGCATCATCCGGTAGATCTCGACCAAAGCTTCCAAGCTACTACGAGTAATATCAGTACGTAGTGTGTCGGCAATAAACGAACCACAATCTAAT
Organism: Sinobacterium caligoides; assembly: GCF_003752585.1. Taxonomy (NCBI): domain Bacteria; kingdom Pseudomonadati; phylum Pseudomonadota; class Gammaproteobacteria; order Cellvibrionales; family Spongiibacteraceae; genus Sinobacterium; species Sinobacterium caligoides. Next base: position 8,642 of record NZ_RKHR01000010.1, on the reverse strand, counting down.
TCGTTAGTGTAAATAGTCTCAACGGCAGGGACTTTTGCCTCAACAAGCGCTTCAATCGCCTCTTCGGTAAGCAGCGTGTTGCACTCAAGCAGCAGCTCACCGGTTTCGGTATTCACCACATCCTTTGCCAGCGCACGACCTAACAAATAATCCGCAGGCACATTAAGCTCTTGAAGATTCAGCTTGGTGATTTGGCGAATATGGCGCGCTGTTATACGTCGACCCGTCTCGACAATGATCTTACCGTCAGCATCTTTGAGATCAAAGGCTGCAGCTTCACCGCGCAGACGTTCTGGCACCAACTTATAGTTGTAGGTGCCGTCTGCCTGTAACGAAAACTCGTCAGCACCGTAGAACATATCGATCATTTCTTCGGAGCTGTATCCCAAAGCTCGAAGTAGAACGGTCGCTGGTAGTTTGCGACGTCGATCGATACGGACAAATACAAGATCTTTAGGATCAAATTCAAAATCCAACCACGAGCCACGGTAAGGAATCACACGCGCAGAGTAAAGCAACTTACCTGAGGAGTGGGTCTTACCCTTATCATGGTCGAAGAATACACCCGGGGAACGGTGTAGCTGTGAAACAATGACTCGTTCAGTACCGTTAATAACGAAGGTACCATTCTCAGTCATCAAGGGAATTTCACCCATGTAGACTTCCTGCTCTTTTATGTCCTTAATGGACTTATTAGCAGAGTCTTTATCGTAAATAATAAGGCGAACCTTGACGCGCAAGGGAACCGCGTACGTCACACCACGTTGCTGACACTCAACAACGTCAAAAACAGGTGCACCAAGAGCATAATCAACATACTCAAGCGCTGCACTACCTGAGTAGCTAACGATAGGGAAAACCGACTTAAAGGCTGCATGCAAGCCAACATCTTGGCGCTCAGCTACGGTGATACCGCTTTGGGTAAAATTGCGATAGGAATCCAGCTGAATTGCCAAAAGATAAGGAATATCCTTAACATGCGGCAGTTTACCAAAATCCTTACGGATACGTTTTTTCTCAGTGTACGAGTAGGCCATCAGTACTCCCCAGTAGTTTATTGAGATCTCTAAATGGTCGAGGAAAACGCCACCACTTGCGCGTTCGATCTGCTCCCTCAGAGGTTGGCTAAACCCCGTTGAACCGGCATAGAATAACGTCGCTGTCAGTATTACCCTTTAGAGACGACAAAAGGCCGACGGTGAAATTACCGCCAGCCTCTCTGCTTTTCTCTCGAAAAGCCTTATGCAACTGCCAGCTTACTTAAGCTCGGCTTTAGCACCTGCTTCTTCGAAGTCTTTAACCATCTGCTCAGCTTCTTCCTTAGGAATGCCTTCTTTGATGGTAGCAGGAATGCCGTCAACCAACGCCTTAGCGTCTTTCAGGCCAAGACCGGTGATAGCACGAACTGCCTTAATAGCAGATACTTTCTTCTCACCAGCGTCAGTCAAGATGACGTCGAATTCAGTCTGTGCTTCAGCAGCGGCTTCGCCACCAGCAGCAGGACCAGCAGCAACAGCAGCTGCAGATACGCCGAATTTCTCTTCCATTGCTTCGATTAGCTCAACCACGTCCTTTACAGACATTTCGGCTACAGCATTGATGATATCTTCTTTAGTCAAAGACATTTGTCAAATCCTAGTACTTTGGGAACTTTCGTTCGTTAAAATCTAAATTAGGAGCGGCAAGTAAAAACTTACGCTGCTTCCTGTTCTTTCTGGTCGCGAAGGGCCGCAAAAGTGCGAACCAACTTACCAGCTGAAGCTTCCTTCATTACGCTCATCAACTTAGCAATAGCCTCGTCGTATGTCGGTAGGCTGGCCAACAGAGCAATATCTGTTAACTCACCTTCGAATGCTGCAGCGCGAAGCTCTAACTTGTCATTACCTTTAGCGAAATCCTTGAGGATACGCGCACCAGCACCAGGGTGCTCGTCAGAAAATGCAATTAGAGTAGGACCGCTGAAAGAGTCGACTAGACATTCCAGATCGGTACCTTGTACGGCACGACGAGCTAGCGTATTACGAATCACGCGAAGGCTTACACCTGCCTCACGAGCTTCGCTACGCAGAGCTGTCATATCAGTCACAGATACACCACGTGCATCGGCAACCACTGCAGACAGAGCGTTTTTAGCAGCTTCATGGACTTCAGCGACAATCGCTTTTTTGTCTTCTAGTCCTAATGCCACAAAATTTCTCCTGAAATATGACCGATAAATCGATCTATTCTGCACATAGAAAGCTGTTAAGGTCTCTATGCAATTTCAGTAAAATAAGTAAATTAAATACCTATTCAACCATCTACGTTGGCAGCCCAAAGGCAATTAAGCTTACGCACCGACGGTCTTTGATGGTCTTCAGTCTTAACTAAAGACCCCAAAGTTCACACCCTTTGCTCGCATCACTGCGAACAAAGAAATTACAGCTCTAAGCTAGACTGGTCCAAAACAAGACCAGGCCCCATAGTAGTGCTCAGAGTTATCTTCTTAAGATAAATACCCTTCGCTGAAGCTGGCTTACCCTTCTTCAGGTCAGCCACTAGAGCTTCAAGGTTCTCTTTGACAGCAGTGACATCAAAGCCAACCTTACCGATAGCACCGTGGATGATGCCCTTTTTATCTGTGCGATAACGAACCTGACCGGCTTTAGCGTTCTTAACCGCTGTAGCAACATCAGGGGTTACGGTGCCAGTCTTTGGATTAGGCATAAGACCACGAGGACCCAGCACCTGACCTAACTGACCGACAACACGCATGGCGTCCGGGCTAGCGACAACAACGTCGAAGTCCATCATGCCGCCTTTGATTTCAGCAGCCAGATCATCCATACCGACAAACTCTGCACCAGCTGCCTTAGCAGCTTCAGCGTTTGCACCCTGTGTAAATACCGCAACACGTACATCAGAACCAGTACCGTGTGGCATTACTGTCGCACCACGAACCTGCTGATCAGATTTACGCGCATCAACACCAAGGTTAACCGCGATTTCAACAGACTCTTTAAACTTTACTGTTGATAGCTCAGTCAACAACGCAACCGCTTCATCAATAGCGTACTGCTTACCTGGTTCAACTTTCTCATTGATCGCCTTCTGGCGCTTAGTTAGCTTAGCCATGAGTTATCCCTCCACCTCTAAACCAGCGCTGCGAGCAGTACCCGCAATACAGCGAACAGCCGCATCCATATCAGCAGCAGTTAAATCAGCCATCTTAGTAGTGGCAATTTCTTCCAGTTGAGCGCGGGTAACCTTGCCAACCTTCTTGCTGTTAGGCGTACCTGAACCACTCTTGATACCAGCGGCCTTCAACAACAAAACTGCTGCAGGTGGTGTCTTGGTGATAAAGGTAAAGCTACGATCGCCATATACAGTAATAACTACTGGGATTGGCAGACCTGCTTCCATACCCTGAGTCTGAGCGTTAAACGCCTTACAGAACTCCATGATATTCACACCGTGCTGACCCAATGCAGGACCAACTGGTGGACTTGGATTTGCTTTACCAGCTGCAACTTGCAGCTTAATATAAGCTTCTACTTTCTTCGCCATTGCGACCTTCTCCAATGTGGGTATAACGCATCAAACAATGATGCTTCCCGGCTTAGTAGCTTTCGCTACAGTTAAAACTAAATCTTTTCTACCTGACCAAACTCGAGATCAACTGGTGTAGAACGCCCGAAAATCAAGACAGCAACTTTGAGTCGACTCTTCTCATAATCAACTTCTTCCACGCTGCCATTAAAGTCATTAAACGGACCATCGACAACACGGACGGTCTCACCTGGCTCGAACAGTGTTTTCGGCTTAGGCTTCTCGCTGCTATCCTGAATCCTATTAAGGATGGTATGAGCCTCTGCCTCGGAGATCGGTGCCGGCTTATCGGCCTTACCACCAATAAAGCCCATAACACGCGGCGTCTCTTTGACCAAGTGCCAACTCTCGTCACACAACTCCATTTCGACCAAGACATAACCAGGAAAGAATTTTCTTTCACTCTTACGCTTTTGACCGGCACGTACCTCGACCACTTCCTCAGTAGGAACTAGCACATCACCAAAAAGATGGTGCATCTGCTTAAGCTCTATTTGCTCTTTAATCGCATTCTGAACACGTTTTTCATAACCTGAAAAGGCATGAACAACATACCAACGCTTAGCCATTAGCCTCTACCCTATAATTTTCGAGATAGCCCAACCCAACACAGAGTCTAGCATCCACAATATCAGCGCCATCACTAGAGTCAGCGCCACAACAATAAATGTAGTCTGCAACGTCTCCTGATGCGTAGGCCAAACGACTTTACGTATCTCGATGCGAGCATCTTTAATCAGCCCCCAGAAGGCAGCACCCTTAGCAGTCTGCAGCGCAATTGCCACCGCAACCCCTGCCATAACAATCAACGCCAACACCCTATACAACAAAGATTCATCGGAGAAATATGTATTACCGACAACACCAGCAACTACAATAGCAACTACCAACACCCATTTGATGATGTCGAACTTGCTAGCTTGGTCTTCTACTTTAGCGTTCATAGAGAGGTTAACGCCTCTTTCTCAAGGTTAATGTGCATCTCGCACCAACACAAACCGCCCTAAGGCGGGCGGTTTGTTAAATATGGCAGGCCACGACGGACTCGAACCGCCAACCCTCGGTTTTGGAAACCGATGCTCTACCAATTGAGCCAGTGGCCTATAAAATTGGAGGGGCAGTATACCACCCCTCTTCATCAATTACTCGATGATTTTAGCAACAACACCAGCACCAACGGTACGACCACCTTCGCGAATCGCGAAGCGTAGACCATCATCCATGGCGATTGGGTTGATCAGAGTAACAACCATCTGGACGTTATCACCCGGCATTACCATCTCAACACCCTCTGGCAACTCACAAGCACCAGTGATATCAGTGGTACGGAAGTAGAACTGTGGACGGTAACCTTTGAAGAATGGAGTGTGACGTCCGCCCTCATCCTTACCTAACACGTATACTTCTGCCTCAAACTTAGTATGAGGAGAGATCGAACCTGGCGCACAAAGTACCTGGCCACGTTCAACGTCATCACGCTTAGTACCACGCAATAACGCACCAACGTTCTCGCCTGCACGACCTTCGTCAAGCAGCTTGCGGAACATCTCTACACCAGTACAGGTAGTAGTCTGAGTGTCGCGAATACCAACGATCTCAACGCTGTCACCAGTGTTAAGAATACCGCGCTCGATACGACCAGTTACAACAGTACCACGACCAGAGATCGAGAATACGTCCTCAATCGGCATGATGAAAGCACCGTCGATAGCACGCTCAGGCTCAGGGATGTAAGTATCAAGAGCTTCAACCAGCTTCTTAACAGCGGTAGTACCTAGCTCGTTATCATCTTCGCCGTTTAGCGCCATCAGCGCAGAACCACAGATAATTGGCGTGTCGTCGCCAGGGAAGTCGTACTGGCTCAGCAGATCACGCAGCTCCATTTCGACCAACTCTTGCATCTCTTCGAATTCCTCAGAATCAACGCCACCACAATCTTCTGCAAGAAGGTCGGCCTTGTTAAGGAAAACAACAATGTAAGGTACGCCGACCTGACGCGAAAGCAGGATGTGCTCACGAGTCTGAGGCATTGGACCATCGGTCGCACCACAAACTAGGATAGCACCATCCATCTGCGCAGCACCGGTGATCATGTTCTTAACATAATCAGCGTGACCCGGGCAGTCTACGTGTGCGTAGTGACGGATAGTTGAGTCATACTCAACGTGAGATGTTGCGATAGTGATACCGCGCTCACGCTCTTCTGGCGCATTATCGATGCCGTCAAATGCAACAGCTTCGCCGCCAAAAACTTCAGCACATACACGGGTAAGAGCCGCAGTAAGTGTGGTCTTACCGTGGTCGACGTGACCAATGGTACCGACGTTTACGTGCGGCTTACTACGTTCAAACTTTTCCTTAGCCATCGAGACGACCTCCAAACAGAGTAATTATCAACTAAACCATGCGTAAACAGGAGAGCCCCAAATAGAGTACTCTCCTGTCCATACAAATTTGGAGCTCTTGAGCAGATTTGAACTGCCGACCTCACCCTTACCAAGGGTGTGCTCTACCAACTGAGCTACAAGAGCGAAATATATAAAAACTGGAGCGGGTAGCGGGAATCGAACCCGCATCATCAGCTTGGAAGGCTGAGGTTCTACCACTAAACTATACCCGCGGTATAAATAATGGTGGTGGGAGGTGGATTCGAACCACCGAAGCTTTCGCGTCAGATTTACAGTCTGATCCCTTTGGCCACTCGGGAATCCCACCAACATGAGGTACAAGCAAATGCTTTTACTACCTCAATAGCCTGCCATCAATGATGACAATCTTTCTCAAAACAGAATGGAGCTGATGATAGGAATTGAACCTACGACCGGCTGATTACAAATCAGCTGCTCTACCGACTGAGCTACATCAGCACTGTGCCCTGAGAACGACGCGAATATTAGTGGAAGCTTTCTGCGTTGGCAAGTGTTTTACAAACTAATTTTCTATTTTCTAAGTATGAGAAGTCTGAATGGAGATTTTCATACACTTTATCGATCGTTAGCGCTGCATTTTGCGCACCCACTGCCCAAAACACACTGCCAAACCTTTCCACCACTTTCAGCTTGACCCCGTAGCCAAGCGAGATATATTTGCGCTGCAATTGGTCGGCTCGAGCACGATTCTTAAACACCCCTAAAGAGATACCATTCTTAAGGTCGCCAGTTGATATATGGAAGCTATCCACCTGATTTGCCTGAAGCTGCCTTAGCTTGCGGAGCGCCTCTTTCTTGCTTGAGTAAGGACCTAAATAGACCCAGTAGTCCTCGCCGGTCTTGTTGCGCAACGCCTTAAATTCGACATCTATTCCAGCAGCATCAAAACGATTCTGCAGCTGACCTTTGGTAAGTTCGTCGCCTATCGGCCCGATAGCCCAACAAAGCTCTGCTTGCTTATCGATTACCGAGATCGTCTCCGATGCATCAACCTTCTCAACTGCCGAAGGCCTGAGCAGCGCCATTAGGGCAGAATGCTCCTTTTCACCTAGCTCGCTATACAGTTTGAAAGGCTGGTAGTCCTCCCCTACCGGAAGCGCCACCTTGACGACAGTTCCATGCTGCAAAAATAAGCCTATGCCAACATAGACAAGATTAAACACTAAACAGACAATAAATATTAAGCGCACAACGTCGAATACACCCAAAGTTAAAATAGCCCGCTGCCGAGTGAGGGTAGCTGATGCTAAAGTCGTGCAACTTCACTAGCCACGCAAAACAGCAGCACAATAGTCAAGTTCCCACAATGAATTACCGGTCATGACCTAAAAACAAGCCCAACCATCCGCACGCAAATAACGAACAGGTATTAATATCATAACTGAAAGATAATTATACCTACTGATAAGCACTATTTAGCCTCAGGGCCTCCTATGCCTGCCCCCGCACACTAACTTCTCCACCATGAAATACCTTTATTTCATTACCACGACTTACCTGTAGTGCTCCACTTTCATCAACACCCAACGCCTCACCAACATATGTGTCATTACCACTGGTGACGACTACCTGCTTATTCTGATGTGCATGCAAGGCAAGCCAAGCATCCCGATAGTGAGAAAAGCCCAGTTGCTCGTAATCTGTCAACATGGTTTCAAGCCCTACCAAAAGCGAAAAAATAAGCTCAGCCCTCGATATTCGCCCTCCAGCAGCCTCATCACAGCTAATCCATGGCTGATCTATACTCTGCTCTTCTCCCTTCATGTGTACATTTATACCGATACCGATAACTACGCTGCAAAGCCCTGAAGGATCGCCAGTCATCTCCAACAACACACCTGCAAGCTTTCTACCACTCACTAGCACATCGTTTGGCCATTTTAGTGCCACACCTTCAATCCCCAGGGACATTAGCGCCTTCGCTAGCGACACACCGACTGCGAGACTCATTCCCTCCAAGACCGAAGCACCACCATCAAATTTCCAACCAAGAGAGAGATAGATGTTCTGTGCATAAGGACTAACCCAACAGCGTCCCCTACGACCACGGCCAGCTGTTTGCATATCACAGGTTAACGCCTGCTTATGAAAGCCAACCGTATCTGCTGCGGCAGCCATTAGCTCGCTATTTGTCGAACTCAGTACAGCTCGATGGTCGTATTGAATTTCTGAACCAGAAAGCCGTAAACGCTCTGACAGCTCCGCTGGAAACAGTAGATCTATTCCACCCTCGACTCTATATCCCAGCCCCTTAACGCTCTCTATGTTCATTCCGCTGAGATTTAGTTTCTTAATTTGCTTCCAAGCAGCCGAGCGCGAGATCCCAAGTGAATCACCTAGGGCCTCACCAGAGTGATACTGACCATCAGCCAATATTTTTATAAGATCGTCATTCGTCATCAATCTACCTATAGATTTAAACACTCAAACCGACAAAAGAGGTTACTTTCAATACCTCATTATTACCAGTGAGCTGACACTAACAATACATCTTTGGCGAGCAATGAACTGCGACGGAAATAACATCCGTTTTATCCAGGCATAAAAAAACCCCGTAAGCGTTAGCTTACGGGGTTTTAGCATAAGAGCCTGACAATGACCTACTCTCACATGGGGAAGCCCCAC